>DATABT010000077.1:0-16115 GCA_036259455.1 Longimicrobium sp.
GGTGGAGGACGTGGTGGTGGGCAGCACCATCGCGGGGCGCACGCGCGGCGAGACGGAGGGGCTGATCGGCCTCTTCATGAACGTGCTGGTGCTGCGCGCCGACCTTTCCGGCAACCCGCGCTTTCGCGAGGTGCTGCGGCGCGTGCGCGCGGGGACGCTGGGCGCGTACGAGCACCAGGAGGTCTCGTTCGAGCGGCTGGTGGAGGAGCTGCGCCCGGAGCGCGCCCTCAGCCATTCACCGCTGGTGCAGGTGCTCTTCGAGCTGCACGACGCGGAGGGCCCCGGCGCCGCGCTGTCCGGGCTGGACGTGCGCCGCGTGGAGACGGCGGAGACCACGGCCAAGTTCGACCTGACGGTGACGCTGCGCGCGACCCCGCGCGGGCTGACGGGCGGGCTCACGTACGCCACGGACCTGTTCGACGCCGCCACGGCGCGGCGGCTGGTGGAGCGGCTGCAGCGGGTGCTGCGGCAGGTGGCGGAGGACGCGGACGTCCGCCTCGCGGAGCTGGCGCTGATGGATGGCGCGGAGCGCCGGCGGGTGGTGGAGGAGTGGAACCGGACGGCGGCCGCGTATCCATCACCGGTGCATCCACCAGCTGTTCCAGGCGCAGGCGGCGCGGACGCCGGATGCCGTCGCCGTGACGTGCGGCGGCGCGGCGATGACGTACGCGGAGCTGGACGCGCGGGCCAACCGCCTCGCGAACCACCTGCGGCGCCTGGGCGTGGGGCCGGAGGTGCGCGTCGGCCTCTGCCTGGAGCGCTCGCCGGAGCTCATGCCGGCCATCCTGGGCGTGATGAAGGCGGGCGGCGCGTACGTGCCCCTGGACCCGTCGCACCCGGCGGAGCGGATGGCGTACGTGCTGGAAGACGCCGCCGTCTCCGTGCTGCTGACGCAGGCGCGGCTGATGGACCGCGTCCCCGCGCCGGGCGGCGTGCGCGTCGTCGCGGTGGATGCGGACGCGGAGACGATCGCGCGGGAGAGCGCGGAGGCGCCGGAGACGGGCGTCACCTCGGAGAACCTGGCGTACGTCATCTACACCTCCGGATCCACCGGCCGGCCGAAGGGCGTCGCGATGCACCACCGCGGCGTGGTCAACTACATCGCCTGGGGGATCGGCCACTACGGCGCGGATCGCGGCAACGGGTCGCCGGTGTTCTCGTCGATGGCCGTCGATCTCACCATCACCAACCTCCTTCCGCTCTTCGCGGGCAAGCCCGTCCACCTGCTGCCGGAGGAGAACCCCGTCGAGGCGCTGGCGGAGGTGCTGCGCGGCAAGCCGCGCTTCGGGCTGATCAAGATCACCCCCATCCACCTCTCGCTGCTGACGCCGATGCTCACGGCGCAGGAGGCGCAGGCGGCGGCGCACACGCTGGTGATCGGCGCGGACGCGCTCTCCGCCGAACCCACCGTGTGGTGGCAGGAGAACGCGCCCGGCGTGCGGCTGATGAACGAGTACGGCCCCACGGAGACGGTCGTCGGGTGCTCGGCGTACACGCTGCCGAACGGGGCGCAGCGTGCGGGGTCCGTCCCGGTGGGCGGGGCGATCCAGAACCTCACCTTCTACGTCCTGGATCCGCACGGCCAGCCGGTGCCCGCCGGGCTGCCGGGCGAGCTGTACATCGGCGGGGCGGGGGTGGCGCGCGGCTACCTGGGCCGTCCCCCGCTCAGCGCGGAGAAGTTCGTCCCCGATCCGTTCGCCGGCCGCGGTGCGCGGATGTACCGCACGGGGGACAGGGCGCGCTGGCTCGCGGACGGCGACCTGGTGATCCTGGGCCGCACCGACTACCAGGTGAAGATCCGCGGCTACCGCGTGGAGCCGGGGGAGATCGAGGCGGCGCTGCGGCGCCATCCCTCCGTCTCCGCCGCGCTCATCGTGGTGCGCGAGGACCGGCCGGGCGACCGGCGGCTGGTGGCGTACGTCGTCGGTGCGGCGGACGCGGCGGAGCTGCGCGAGCACCTGCGCCGCGGCCTGCCGGAGTACATGGTTCCCGCCGCCTTCGTGATGCTGGACGCGCTGCCAAAGACGGCGACGGGCAAGATCGATCCGAAGACGCTCCCGGCGCCGGAGTACGCGCTGGCGCAGGATGGATACGCGGCGCCGCGCACGCCGGTGGAGGAGGTGCTGGCGCAGATCTGGGCGCAGGTGCTGGGCGCCGAGCGTGTGAGCGTGACGGAGGGCTTCTTCGAGCTGGGCGGGCACTCGCTGCTCGCCGTCCAGGTGCTGTCGCGCGTCCGCGAGGCGTTCGGCGTGGAGGTGCCGCTGCGGGCGCTGTTCGAGGGTCCGACCGTCCAAACGCTGGCCGCGCAGGTGGAGGCGCTGCGCCGCGCGGACCAGCCCGCCCCGCCGCCGCTCGTCGCCACGCCGGAGATCGGCGAGGCGCCGCTTTCGTTCGCGCAGGAGCGGCTCTGGTTCCTGGACCGCCTGCAGCCGGGGAGCAGCCTGTACGTCATCCCCTACGCCCTGCGGCTGCGCGGCGCGGTGGACGCGGGCGCGCTGGAGCGGGCGCTGGGCGAGATCGTCCGGCGGCACGCGGTGCTCCGCAGCACCTTCCCGGAGCGCGGCGGGGCGCCTGTGCAGGTGATCGCGCCGTTCGACGGGTTCGCGCTGCCGGTGGAGGACCTTTCCGCGCTGGACGACCGCGAGGCGGTGGTGCGGCGCCGGGTCTCGGACGAAGCGGCGCGGCCGATCGACCTGGCCGCCGGGCCGGTCTTCCGCGCGCGGCTGCTGCGGCTGGCGCACGAGGAGCACGTGCTGCTGCTCACCCTGCACCACGTCGTCAGCGACGGATGGAGCATGGGCGTGCTCTTCCGCGAGCTTTCGGCGCTGTACAAAACGGATGAAAATGGGGCGGAAAGCCAGCTGGCGCCGCTCCCCGTGCAGTACGCGGACTACGCGCGCTGGCAGCGCGACACGCTGCGCGGCGAGGCGCTGGACCGGCAGCTGGCGTGGTGGACGGAGCGGCTGGCCGGGGCCCCCGCGCTGCTGGAGCTGCCGACGGACCGTCCGCGTCCCGCCGTGCAGGCGTTCCGCGGCGCCCGCGAGCGCATCGACATCCCCGCCGCGCTGGTGGACCGGCTGCTGGCGCTGGGCCGCGCCGAGGGCGCCACGCTGCACATGGTGGTGCTGGCGGCCTTCCAGCTCCTGCTCGCGCGCTACAGCGGCAGCGACGACGTGGTGGTGGGCACCCCCGTGGCGGGCCGCGCGCGGCGCGAGGTGGAGGGGCTGATCGGCTTCTTCGTCAACACGCTGGCGCTGCGGACGGACCTCTCGGGCGATCCCGACTTCCGTGCCCTGCTGCGCCGCGTGCGCGAGGTTTCGCTGGGCGCGTACGAGCACCAGGAGGTGCCGTTCGAAAAGCTGGTGGAGGAGCTGCAGCCCGCGCGCTCGCTCAGCCACTCGCCGCTGGTGCAGGTGGTGTTCTCGCTGGATACGGCCGGCGCGCCGCTGGACGGCGTGCTCCCCGGCGTGCGGTCGGAGTTCGTGGGCGCGGAGGTCGATACGGCCAAGTTCGACCTCCTCCTCGACTTCGTCCGCGACGAGAGCGGGCTGCGCGGCGCGCTGCGCTACAGCACGGACCTGTTCGAGCGCGAGACCATCCAGCGGATGCTGCGGCAGCTGGAGCGCGTGCTGCGGCAGGTGGCGGACGATCCCGGCGCGCGCATCTCCGCGCTGCGGCTGGCGGACGCGGACGAGCGGCGGATGCTCGTCCACGACCGGAACCAGACGGATCGCCCGTACCCCCGCGACGTCTGCCTGCACGCGCTGTTCGCGTCGCACGCCGCCGCCACGCCGGACGCCGCCGCGCTGGTGTGGGAAGGCGCGGAGCTTACGTACGCGCAGCTGGACGCGCGCGCCAACCAGCTGGCGCACCACCTCCGCCGCCTGGGCGCGGGGCCGGAGGTGCGCGTGGGCATTCTGATGGAGCGGGGGATGGATCTCATCGTCGCCATCCTCGGCATCCTCAAGGCCGGCGGCGCGTACGTGCCGCTGGATCCCGCCTATCCCCCCGAGCGGCTGCGGCTGATGGTGGCCGATGCCGCCATCCCCGTCGTCATCACCCACTCCTCCTTCGCCCCGTCGGTGGCGGAGAGCGGCGCCTCGATCCTGTCGCTGGACGAGGCGGCGGATGCGATCGCGGCGGAGCGGACGGATGCGCCCGCGAGCGGCGCGACGGCGGAGAACCTGGCCTACATCGTCTACACGAGCGGATCGACGGGGCGGCCCAAGGGCGTGATGGTGAACCATCGCACCGTCGTGCAGCTGGTCGTGGAGACGGACTACGTGCAGTTCGGGCCGGGCGACCGCATCGCGCAGGCGAGCAACGCCAGCTTCGACGCGCTTACCTTCGAGCTCTTCGGCGCGCTGCTGAACGGCGCCACGCTGGTCGGCATCCCCCGCGACGTGCTGCTGTCGCCGCGGGCCATGCGCGAATTTCTCCGCGAGCAGCGCATCACCACGCTCTACCAGACCACGGCGCTGCTCAACCAGCTCTCGCGCGAGCATCCGGACATCTTTCAGCCGCTGCGCGAGGTGCTGTTCGGCGGCCAGGCCGCGGACGCGGATGCCGTACGCCGCGTGGTGCGCGAGGGCAAGCCGCGGCGCCTGCTGCACGTCTACGGCCCCACGGAGACGACCGCGTGGTGCTCGTACGAAGACGTGCGGCGGGTGGACGACGACGCGCTGACCGTCTCCGTCGGCCGGCCGACCGGCAACCAGCGGATCTACCTGCTGGATGCCGCGCTGCAGCCCGTGCCCGTCGGTGTGCCGGGTGAGGCGTACGTGGGCGGCGGCGGTGTCGTCCGCGGCTACCTGGATCGTCCCGCGCTCACGGCGGAGCGCTTCGTCCCCGACCCGTTCTCCCCCGAGCCCGGCGCGCGGATGTACCGCACGGGCGACCGGCTGCGCTGGAAGGAGTGCGAAAGTGCGAGGGTGCGAGAGTGCGAAAGTGAGGGCACTCCCACACTCGCCGGCTCGCGCATTCATGCGCTGGAGTTCATCGGGCGGCTGGACGCGCAGGTGAAGATCCGCGGCTTCCGCATCGAGCCGGGCGAGATCGAGAGCGCGCTGACGGCCCGGGAGGACGTCCGCGAGGCGCGCGTCATTGTCCGGGAGGACGTGCCGGGGGAGAAGCGGCTCGTCGCGTACGTGGTCGGCGCGGCGGACGGCGAGGCGCTGCGCGCGCACCTGCGGCGCGGGCTGCCGGAGTACATGGTGCCGGGCGCGGTCGTGACGCTGGACCGGCTGCCGCTGACGCCCAACGGCAAGCTGGACGTCCGCGCCCTTCCCGCGCCGGAGATGGGCGGCGACGAGAGCTACGTCGCCCCGCGCACGCCGGTGGAGGAGGTGCTGGCGGAGGCCTGGGCGCAGGTGCTGGGGGTGGAGCGCGCCGGCGTGGAGGATGACTTCTTCGCGCTGGGCGGGCACTCGCTGCTGGCCATCCGCGTGGTTTCGCGCATCCGCGAGCTGCTGGGCGTGGAGCTGCCGCTGCGCGCGCTGTTCGAGGCCCCCACCGTGGCCGCCACGGCGCGGCGGGTGGAGGAGATGCGGCGCGCGGGCGCGTCCGTCGCGCCCCCGGTCGTGCCGGTGGAGCGGACGGGCGCGCTGCCGCTCTCGTTCGCGCAGGAGCGGCTCTGGTTCATCGACCGGATGGAGCCGGGGAGCACCGTCTACGGCATTCCCGCGGCCATCCGCCTGCGCGGCGCCCTGCACGCGGCCGCGCTGGAGCGCGCGCTGGGCGAGATCATCCATCGCCACGAGGCGCTGCGGACGACGTTCGCCGAGGTGGACGGCGCGCCGGTGCAGGTCATCCACCCCTTCGCCGGCTTTGTTCTCCCCGCGCACGACCTGTCCGCGGCGGACGACGTGGAGGGGGCGATGCGGAGCCGCGTGGCGGAGGAAGCGGCGCGGCCGTTCGACCTGGCCGCGGGCCCGCTCTTTCGCCCCGCGCTGCTGCGGCTGGCCGACGACGACCACGTGCTGCTGCTGCCGATGCACCACGCGATCGGCGACGGGTGGAGCGTGGGCGTGCTCCTCCGCGAGCTTTCCGCGCTGTACAGAACGTATAGAAACGAGGAAGAGAGCGGGCTTCCGCCTCTCGCCGTGCAGTACGCGGACTTCGCCGTGTGGCAGCGCGAGACGCTGCGCGGCGAGCGGCTGGAGCGCGAGCTGGCGTGGTGGAAGGCGCGGCTGGACGGCGCCCCCTCGCTCATCGAGCTGCCCACCGACCGCCCGCGCCCGGCCGTGCAGACGTACCGCGGCGGGAGCGTGGCGGCGGAGCTTTCCGCGCAGCTCGTGGAGCGGCTGCGTGTGCTGGGGCGCGCGGAGGGCGCCACGCTGTACATGGTGCTGCTGGGCGTCTTCCAGTCGCTGCTGGCGCGGCACACGGGCTCGCCGGACGTGGTCGTGGGCACACCCGTGGCCGGCCGCACGCGCGGCGAGACGGAGGGGCTGATCGGACTGTTCGTCAACTCGCTGGTGCTGCGCACGGACCTGGGCGGCGACCCCGCGTTCCGCGAGGTGCTGCGCCGCGTCCGCGAGGTCACGCTGGGCGCCTACGAGCACCAGGAGGTGCCGTTCGAAAAGCTGGTCGCCGAGCTGCGGCCGGAGCGCTCGCTGAGCCACGCGCCGCTCTTTCAGGTGCTCTTCGAGCTGCGTAACGCCGTCGTTCCCTGGGACGGGCTGGACGGACTGCGCGCGGAGGACGCGGGCGCGGAGGTGGAGTCCATCAAGTTCGACCTGGGCCTCGCCTTCACCCCGGCGGCCGGCGGGCTGCGTGCGTCGCTGCAGTACAACGCGGACCTGTTCGAGCGCGCCACGGCGGAGCGCATGCTGGGGCAGATGGCGCGCGTGCTGGAGCAGGTGGCGGCGGACGCGGACGTCCCCCTCTCGCGGCTGGCGCTGCTGGACGGTGCCGAGCGCGCGCGGGTGGTGGAGGAGTGGAACCGCACCGCGGCCGATTTCCCGGCGCACGAGACCATCCACGGTTGTTTCGAGCGGCAGGCGGCGGTCACGCCGGAGGCCACGGCCGTGGTCTACGAGGGCGCGTCGCTCACCTACCGCGAGCTTGACGCGCGCGCCAACCGCGTCGCGCACCACCTGCGGCGGCTGGGCGTGGGGCCGGAGGTGCGCGTGGGCCTCTGCCTGGAGCGCGGGCTGGACGTGCTGCCGGCCATGCTGGGGGTGATGAAGGCCGGCGGCGCCTGGGTGCCACTGGACCCGTCGCACCCGGCCGAGCGGATGCGCTACGTGCTGGACGACGCCGCCGTTTCCGTGCTGCTGACGCAGGACCGGCTGATGGACCGCATCCCCACGCCCGGCGGTGTCGCGGTCGTGAGCATCGACGGCGCGGCGGATCGCATCGCCGCGGAATCGTCCGATGCGCCGGAGAGCGGGGTGACGGCGGAGAACCTCTGCTACGTCATCTACACCTCGGGGAGCACGGGGCGGCCCAAGGGCGTCGCCATGCACCACCGCGGCGTGGTCAACTACATCCACTGGGGAATCCGCCACTACGGCGCGGACCGCGGCAACGGATCGCCGGTCTTCTCGTCGATGGCGGTCGATCTCACCCTCACCAACCTCCTCCCCCTCTTCGCCGGGCGCCCGGTCCGCTTTCTCGCCGAGGAGAACGCGGTGGAAGCGCTGGCGGCGGTGCTTCGCGAGCGGCCGCGCTTCGGGCTGATCAAGATCACCCCCACGCACCTGGCGCTGGTGACGCCGATGCTGACGGCGGAGGAGGCGCGGGAGGCGGCGCACACCCTCGTCATCGGCGCCGACTTCCTCCCCGCGGAGCCGACGGTCTGGTGGCAGGAGAACGCGCCGGACGTGCGGCTGATGAACGAGTACGGCCCGACGGAGACCGTCGTCGGCTGCTCGGCCTACACGCTGCCGAACGGCGTCCATCGCCACGGCGCGGTGCCGGTGGGCGGGGCCATCCACAACCTCACCTTCTACGTCCTGGACGCGCACGGGCAGCCGCTGCCGGCGGGGATTCCCGGCGAGCTGTACATCGGCGGCGCGGGCGTGGCGCGCGGATACCTGGACCGCCCCGCGCTGAGCGCGGAGAAGTTCGTGCCCGATCCGTTCGCGGGTGAGGGAGCGCGGATGTACCGGACGGGGGACCGCGCGCGCTGGCTGGACGGTGGCAACCTGATGATCCTGGGCCGCACCGACAGCCAGGTGAAGGTGCGCGGCTACCGCGTGGAACTGGGCGAGATCGAGGCGGCGCTGCGCAAGCACGAGGCGGTTTCCGGCGCCATCGTGGTGGTGCGCGAGGACGCGCCCGGCGACCGGCGGCTGGTGGCGTACGTGGTCTCGGACGCGGAGCCGGAGGCGCTGCGCGACCACCTGCGGCGCGGCTTGCCGGAGTACATGGTCCCCGCCGCGTTCGTGCGGCTGGAGACGCTGCCGAAGACGGCGACGGGAAAGGTCGATCCCACGACGCTGCCGGCGCCGGAGTACGCGGCGCCGGGCGAGGACTACGTCGCGCCGCGCAACGCCGTGGAAGAGACGCTGGCCGCCATCTGGGCTTCGGTGCTGCGCCTGGACCGCGTGGGCGTGGAGGACGGCTTCTTCACCGTCGGCGGGGACAGCATCCTGTCCATCCAGGTGGTCAGCCGCGCGCGGCGGGCGGGGGTGGAGATCACCCCGCGCCAGATGTTCGAGCACCAGACCATCGCCGCGCTCGCCGCCGCCGCCGCCCGCAGTAGCGCGACGGCTGGCACGCGCGCGGAGCAGGGGCGCGTGGTGGGCCGCGCGCCGCTGACGCCCATCCAGTCCTGGTTCTTCTCGCAGGAGCAGCCCGCGCCCGCGCACTACAACCAGGCGATGCTGCTGGACGTGGACGCGTCCGTCTCCGACGCCGTGCTGGAGGCGGCGCTCGCGGCGGTACTGGAGCACCACGACGCGCTGCGCCTGCGCTACCGGCGGACGGAATCCGGGTGGGAGCAGTGGCACGCGGATGATGTCGGGATCGCCCTGGAGCGCGTGGACCTCTCGACGATTCCGGTTGATGAGCAGGAGCGCGCGCAGGGCGAGATCGCGGGCGCGCGGCAGGCGAGCCTGGAGCTGGAGCGCGGACCGATCGGGCGCGCCGTGCTCTTCGAGCGGGGCGGGGGACGGAGGATTCTGTTCATCGTCCTCCATCACCTCGTCGTGGACGGCGTCTCCTGGCGCATCGTGCGCGACGACCTGGAGCGTGCGTGCATGCAGATCGCGGGCGGTGAGCCCGTCGATCTGGGTGCGAAGAGCACCTCGTATCGCCAATGGGGCGCGGCGCTGGAGGCGTACGCCGCCAGCCCGGCGCCGGCGGCGGAGTCGGCGCACTGGATGGCGCAGGGCGCCGAGGGCGTGGCGCCGCTGCCGCGCGAGGGCGCGGGCGACCGCACCGTCGCGGGGGCGCGCACCGTGACCGTGCGGCTGGACGCGGACGAGACGCGCGCGCTGCTGCAGGAGGTGCCGGCCGCGTACCGCACGCAGGTGAACGACGTGCTCCTCTGCGCCCTGGCCGAGGCGATCGGCGGGTGGACGGGGAGCCCGCGGGTGCGCCTGGCGCTGGAGGCCCACGGCCGCGAGGAGGAGATCGGGGCCGGGGTGGACCTGACGCGCACGGTCGGCTGGTTCACCAGCACGTACCCGGTGGTGCTGGACACCACGGGCGCCGCCGGCCCCGGCGAGCGGCTCAAGCGCGTCAAGGAGCAGCTGCGCGCCGTCCCCATGCGCGGCATCGGCTACGGCGCGCTGCGCTGGCTCTCGCCGGACGCGCGGGTGCGGGCGGCGCTGGGGGCGCAGGCGGAGCCGGAGATCCTGTTCAACTACCAGGGCGCGTTCGACGGCGGCCGCGCCGACACCCTGGTCCGCTTTGCCGAGGGCCCCGCGGGGGCGCGCGTGGCGGCGGAGAACCCGCGCGGCTACGCGCTGGAGGTGAACGGCGGCATCGCCGGCGGGTGCCTGGAGATGCACTGGACGTACGGCGACGGTGCCCATCGCCGGGAGTCCATCCAGGCGGTGGCTGCGGCGTACGCGGACGCGCTGCGCGGGCTGATCGCGCACTGCCGCGAGCCGGGCGCCGGCGGATACACGCCGTCGGACTTCCCCCTCGCGCAGCTGACGCAGGGCGAGCTGGACGCGCTGCTGGCCGACGGCCGCGCGGTGGAGGACGTCTACACCCTCTCGCCCATGCAGGAGGGGCTGCTCTTCCACGCCGTCTCCGCCGATTCGCTCGGCGGTGACGGGTCGCAGCCGTACCAGGTGCAGATCGCGCGGCGCCTGCAGGGGCCGCTGGACGTGGAGCGGTTCCGGCGCGCGTGGGCGGAGGTCGCCGCCCGCCACCCGGCGCTGCGCACCGGCTTCGCGTGGGAGGGGCTCCGCAAGCCGCTGCAGATCGTGCGGCCGGACGTGGAGCTGCCGTGGACGGTGGAGGACTGGACCGCGCTGGCCCCGGCGGAGCAGGACGCGGCGCTGGAGCGGTACCTGGCGGAGGACGCCGCGCGCGGCTTCCGGCTGCACGAGGCGCCGCTGATGCGGTTCGGGCTCTTCCGCCTGGGCGCGGACGACGCGTGGTTCGTCTGGAGCCAGCATCACCTGATCCTGGACGGCTGGGCGGGCTCGCGCGTGGTGGCGGAGGCCTTTCGCCTCTACGCCGCGTGGAGCGCCGGCACGGCGGGCGAATTCACCCGCGCGCGGCCGTACCGCGACTACATCGGCTGGCTGCGGCGGCAGGACCAGGACGCGGCGGAGCGCTACTGGCGCGGCGTGCTGGCCGGGTTCGCCGCCCCCACGCCGCTGGGCGCGAACCGCCCCGCTTCGCCCGGCGCCGAAGCGCGCTACGCGAGCCGCGACCGGTTCCTCGACGAGGGTCGGTCCGCCGCGCTGGAGGCGCTGGCCCGCCGCGCGGGCGTGACGGTGAACACCGTGCTGCAGGGCGCGTGGGGGCTCCTTCTCTCCCGCTACGCCGGCGAGGAAGACGTGGTCTTCGGCGCCACCGTCGCCGGGCGCCCGGCGGAGCTGGACGGGGTGGAGGAGATGGTGGGGCTGTTCATCAACACCCTTCCCGTGCGGATGCGGGTGCGCGGTGACGCCCCCCTGGGCGCGTGGCTGGGCGACCTGCAGCGGGCCCAGGCCAAGGCGCGCGAGTACGAGTACGCGCCGCTGGCCCGGGTGCAGGGCTGGAGCGAGGTGCCGGGCGGCACGCCGCTCTTCGAGAGCCTGTTCGTCTTCGAGAACTACCAGCGCGTCTCCGGCGGCGGTGCCGGCGGCCCGCTGCGGGTCACCGGCGTCCGCTCCGTGGAGTGGAACAGCTACCCGCTCGCCCTGGTCACCGGGCCGGGGAGCCGCGTGCAGCTCAGCCTGGCCTACGACGAGAGCCGCTTCGACGCGGACACCATCGAGCGGATGCTGGGGCACCTGGACCGCATCCTGGAGCAGGCCGCCGCCCATTCCGACGTGCGCCTCGCCGACCTGTCGCTGCTGATGGACGACGAGCGCCGGCAGGTGGTGGAGCAGTGGAATTCGGTGGATGCGGATTGCCCCGCGGACCGCACGCTCCACGCGTGGTTCGAGCAGCAGGCGGCGCGGACGCCGTACGCCGTAGCCGCGTCGTTCGAGAACGAGACGCTGACCTACGCGGAGCTGAACGCGGCCGCCAACCAGCTCGCGCACCACCTGCGGCGCCATGGCGTGGGGCCGGAGGTGCGGGTGGGGCTGTTCCTGGAGCGGTCGCTGGAGATGGTCGTCTCCATCCTCGCCACGCTCAAGGCCGGGGGCGCCTACGTGCCCATGGACCCGGCGTACCCCGCGGATCGCCTGGCGCACATCGTCAGCGACAGCGGCGTTCCCGTCCTCATCACCCAGTCCTCGCTCGCCGGCACCCTGCCGATGCAGCCGGGCGTGGCGGTGATCCGGGTGGATGCGGACGCGTCCGCCATCGCCGCGGAATCGACGGAGAATCCCGGGAGCGGCGCGACGCCGGAGAGCCTGGCGTACGTCATCTACACCTCCGGGTCCACCGGCAAGCCCAAGGGCGCGCTGATCGAGCACCGCAACGTCGCGCGCCTGTTCACCGCCACCGACCGCTGGTTCGGCTTCGGCGAGCGGGACGTGTGGACGCTCTTTCACTCCTGCGCCTTCGACTTCTCCGTCTGGGAGATCTGGGGCGCGCTCCTCTACGGCGGCCGCGTGGTCGTCGTCCCCTTCCACGTGTCGCGCGACCCCGAGGCGTTCCACGCGCTCGTCCGGCGCGAGGGCGTCACGGTGCTCAACCAGACGCCCAGCGCCTTTCGCCAGTTCATCCGCGTGGACGCCGAGCGGGGCGGGGAGCTGGCGCTGCGCGACGTGGTCTTCGGCGGCGAGGCGCTGGAGCCGGCGACGCTCCGCGAGTGGGTGGCGCGGCGGGGGATCGACACGCCGCGCCTGGTCAACATGTACGGGATCACGGAGACCACCGTCCACGTGACGTACCGCGTGCTGACGGAGAGGGACGTCTTCCACGGTGGCGGCAGCCCCATCGGCGAGCGTATCCCCGACCTGACGCTGTACGTGCTGGACGGCGCGCGGAATCCGCTCCCCGTCGGCGTTCCCGGCGAGCTGTACGTGGGCGGCGCGGGCGTGGCGCGGGGCTACCTGAACCGCCCCGGGCTGACGGCGGAGCGCTTCATCGACAACCCCTTCGGCGCGGGGCGGCTGTACCGCACGGGCGACCGCGTGCGCCGGCTGGCCGACGGAACGCTGGAGTACCTGGGGCGGCTGGACGAGCAGGTGAAGATCCGCGGCTTCCGCATCGAGCTGGGGGAGATCGAGGCCGCGCTGCTGGACCATGCGGACGTGCGCGAGTGCGCCGTCATCGTCCGCGAGGACGCGCCGGGGGACAGGCGCATCGTCGCCTACGTCGTGGGCGGGGCGGATGCGGATTCGATGCGCGATCACCTGCGGCGCGGGCTGCCGGAGTACATGGTGCCCGCCGCCTTCGTGGGGATGGACGCGCTGCCGCTCACCGGCAACGGCAAGCTGGACCGCCGGGCGCTCCCCGCGCCCGAGCTGCAGGGCGGCGGCGCCTTTTCGCCGCTGCCGCGCAACGCGGTGGAGGAGCGCGTGGCCGCCGTGTGGCGCGAGGTGCTGGGCGTCGCCCAGGTGGGCGTGCACGACGGCTTCTTCGACCTGGGGGGCAACTCGCTCCTCCTCTTCCGCGTGTTCGGCGAGCTGCGCGGGCTGAAGGCGGACCTGCGGGTGGTGGACCTGTTCCGGTTCACCACCCTGGAGGCGCTGGCCGCGCACCTGGAGGCGGAGGCGCCGCGCGCGGAGGGCGGCGGCGCGCGCAGCCGCTCGCGCGGCGAGGAGCGGCGGGCCGCGCGCATGCGCGGACGGGGCTGAGATCGCGATTTCGGAAATACGTCACGTACCAAGGAGTTCTGCAGGATGCACATGGATGATCGGGACGCCGAGATCGCGGTGATCGGCATGAGCTGCCGTTTTCCCGGAGCGCGGAGCGCGGCGGAGTACTGGAGCAACCTGGCCGCGGGGGTGGATTCCATCTCCTTCTTTTCGGTGGACGAGCTGCTGGCGGCGGGCGCCGACCCCAGGCTCGTGCACGACCCGGCGTTCGTCCCCGCGCACGGGAGCGTGCCGGACGCGTACGCCTTCGACGCGCCGTTCTTCGGCGTGAGCCCGCGCGAGGCGCAGGTGATGGACCCGCAGCACCGCGTGTTCCTGGAGTGCGCGTGGAGCGCGCTGGAAGACGCGGGCTACGACCCCGCCCGCTCTGCCGGCTCCATCGGCGTCTACGCCGGCTCCGGGCCCAGCGGCTACCTGGCGCGCGTGCTGGCCGACCGCGAGCTGGTGGCGGCGCTGGGGGTCAAGCTGGCGCTCTTCGGCAACGAGGGCGACTACCTCACCACGCGCGTGTCGTACAAGCTGGGGCTGCGGGGGCCCAGCGTGGTGGTGCAGTCCGCCTGCTCGACGTCGCTCGTCGCCATCCACACGGCCTGCCAGAGCCTGCTGAACCGCGAGTGCGACCTGGCGCTGGGCGGCGGCGTGGGCATTCTGGCCGACCAGGTGACCGGCTACCTGCACCAGGAGGGCGGCATTCTGGCGCCGGACGGCCACTGCCGGGCCTTCGACGCGCGCGCCGCCGGCACCGTGGGCGGCTCGGGCGCGGGCGTGGTGGTCCTCAAGCGGATGGTGGATGCGCTCCGCGACGGCGACACCATCCACGCCGTGGTGAAGGGCTCCGCCGTCAACAACGACGGGATGGCGAAGATCGGATTCACCGCGCCCAGCGTGGAGGGGCAGGTGGAGGTGATCAGCGAGGCGCTGGCGGCCGCGGGAGTGGATCCGTCCACCGTGCAGTACGTGGAGGCGCACGGCACGGGAACGTCGCTGGGCGATCCCATCGAGGTCGCGGCGCTCACCGAGGTCTTTGGCGCGGAGGCGCGCGACGAGCGCTGCGCCCTGGGCGCGGTAAAGACGAACATCGGCCACCTGGACCACGCGTCGGGGGTGGCGGGCTTCATCAAGACGGTGCTGGCGCTGCGCAACCGCGCCCTTCCGCCCACGCTCCACTTCCAGTCCGCCAACCCGGAGACGGGGCTGGACGCGTCGCCCTTCTACGTCAACACGGAACTGCGGGAGTGGAACACGGACGGGGCGCCGCGGCGCGCGGGCGTCAGCTCCTTCGGGATGGGCGGCACCAACGCCCACGCCGTGCTGGAGGAGGCGCCGGAGCTTCCCGCCTCGCCCGCGTCCGATCGCGCGCAGCTGCTGGTGCTGAGCGCGAAGACGGAGGCCGCGCTGGCGCGGATGCGCGACGGCCTGGCCGCGCACCTGGCGGGGCACCCCGGGCTCTCGCTGGCGGACGTCGCCCACACGCTCCAGGAAGGGCGCGCCGAGCACCGGCACCGCTGGGCGGCCCCTGCCCGCGACGCGCAGGAGGCGCGCGACGCGCTGGCCGGCGCCTCGGCACGGCGTCCCGCCAGCCGCACCGCGGGGGACCGCAACCCGCCGGTGGCCTTCCTCTTTCCCGGCCAGGGGACGCAGTACGCGGGGATGGCGCGCGAGCTGTACGAGCGCGAGCCCGTCTTTCGCCGCGAGATGGACCGCTGCGCCGACGTTCTGCGCCCGGAGCTGGGGATGGACCTGCGCGCCGCCCTCTTCCCGGCCGCGGGCGGTGAGGACGAGGCGAACGGGGCGCTGCGGGAGACGCGCGTCACGCAGCCCGCGCTCTTCGCGGTGGAGTACGCGCTGGCCAGACTGTGGATGAGCTGGGGCGTGCAGCCGGAGGCCATGCTGGGCCACAGCATCGGCGAGTACGTGGCCGCGTGTGTGGCGGGCGTGTTCTCCGTGGAGGCCGCGCTGCGGCTGGTGGCGGCGCGCGGGCGGCTGATGCAGTCGCTCCCCGCCGGCTCCATGCTGGCCGTCCCCCTCGCCGAGGAGGCGGTGCGCCCGCTGCTGGCGGACGGCTTGTCGCTGGCCGCGGTGAACGGTCCCGCCAACTGCGTGGTTTCGGGCGACGCGGCGCAGGTGGAGGCGCTGGAGGCGCGGCTCGCGGCGGACGGCGTGGAGGCGCGGCGCCTGCACACCTCGCACGCGTTCCACTCGGCGGCGATGGATCCCATCCTGGACGCCTTCGCCGCCGAGGTGCGCAGGGCGCGGCCGGGGGCGCCGTCCATCCCCTTCGTCTCCAACGTCACCGGCGACTGGATCACCCCCGCGGAGGCGGCGGACCCGGCGTACTGGGTGCGACACCTGCGCGAGGCCGTCCGCTTTGCCGACGGCGTGGGGCGGCTGCTGGACGACCCGGAGCGCGTGCTGCTGGAGGTGGGTCCCGGCGAAGCGCTGGGCACCTTCGCGCGGCGCCATGCGCGGGGCCTCGGCCGCGTGATCCTCAAGAGCCTGCCCCGCGCCGACCGGCCGGACGCGAGCGACCTGACCGTGCTGGAGGCGGCGGGCGCGCTGTGGACGGCGGGGGTGCAGGTGGATTGGCAGGCGCTGCGCGGCCCGGAGCCGCGCCGCCGCGTTCCGCTCCCCACCTATCCGTTCGAGCGGACGGTGCACGTGGTGCCGCGCCGCGTGGCCGCGCCCGCCGGCCCCCCGGCCTCCACGCCGTGGCAGGCCGCGGCGCTT
>DATABT010000078.1:0-4455 GCA_036259455.1 Longimicrobium sp.
CCCGGCAGCGAGTGCCGGGGCGGTTCTCCGTCCATCCGGAAGCGGATCGTCAGTCGGCGGCGACCGTGTCGACCACCACCTCCACCGGCTCGGCCGGGAAGGGGATCACCGAGACGTTCTTGCCCTTCTTGTCCTTGCGGCCGAACTGCACCATGCCGTCGACGAGGGCGAACAGCGTGTCGTCGCTGCCGATGCCCACGTTGGCGCCCGGGTGGAACCTGGTGCCGCGCTGGCGGATGAGGATGTTGCCGGCGAGCACCCGCTCGCCCCCGTAGCGCTTGACCCCGAGGCGCTGCGCGTTCGAGTCGCGCCCGTTGCGGGTCGAGCCGCCGCCCTTCTTGTGTGCCATGGCTGCTCTCCTTTAGCCGAGGTTGATCTCGCTTACGCGAACCTCAGTGAACTTCTGACGGTGTCCCTGCTTGCGGCGGTAGTTCTTGCGGCGCTTGTGCTTGAAGATCACGATCTTCTCGCCCTTGCCGTGACGAACGACCTCGGCCGTCACCGACGCACCGGACACCCCGGGCGCGCCGATCTTGACAGTGTCGCCGTCGGCTCCGAGGAGCACGTCCTCGAAGCGAAGCGTCTCGCCGGCCGGCGTGTCGACGGACGGAATGCGAAGCGTCTTGCCCGGTTCGGCACGATACTGCTTGCCGCCGGTGCGGATGATGGCGTACATGTCGTCTGGACTCCGTTACGCGGACGGGGATTACCCGTATTCCAACACAAGACGGGTAATTTCGCCAGAATCACCCGTCCTGTCAAGCCGTGGCACCGCCTTCGGCTCTGAAGATCGCGTCAGTCCGCCGCGGCCTCGGCCGGCGAGGCGGCCTGCGGTTCCTCGCTGGGGGATACGGAGACATCCACCCGCACTCCGGCGTGCGCCAGCATGTTGACCAGCGAGTCGATCGTGAACTCGTCGATCTTTCCCCGCGTGAGGTCGCTGATGCGCGGCTGCGAAACCCCGAACAGCTCCGCCGCCTTCTTCTGCTTCAGCCCGCGCGCCTGCATGATCCGCTCGATCTCAATCATCAGATCGGTGCGGATCAGCAGGCTGGCGGCCTTTTCCTGGGGGAAGCCGATGTCAAGAAAGACGTTGCCGGCCACCAGCGTCTCGTGCTCGATGAAGTTGCCGTCCGCGGGCAACCGGTCTGCACTCATCGCGGATCCTTTCCCGGGTTGTTCAGCGATTGCCGCCACTTCAGCAGCTCTCGGTAGCGGCGGGCGGCAACCTCGATGTTGTGTGGCGAGGTCCGAGCCGTCTTCTTTTCGAACGCGTGCAGCACGTACACCGCCTCCGGGAACTTCGCGACGTACATCACGCGATGATGCACGGTCCCGCCTTTCGAAGTGCGGATGCGAATCTCCACCGAGCCGGGGCCCACCTGCTCCATAGGCTTCCAGTCGATCGGCATCATCCCGCGCTGCACGCGGCGCAGGTCGCGGCCGGCAAGATGCCGCGCATCCTCCGGCATCGCCTGCACCTCCTTTCGCGCCGCGCCCACCCATTTCAGCGGCTTGTCGCTGTTCGTCATTATACTCCATTCCGATATTCGGGGCAACGACGACCCGGCTGTCCACCTGGGACCACCTGTGGCGGAATCGGGGTGGGAGAAAGCAAATCCGCCCGCGAGGGAGGTCCTCGCGGGCGGATTCGGTAGCGGATCAATGCGTCGGCGTCGCTCGCCGTCAGGCGGTCACGTTGCGCCGGGGGGCAGCACCTGCGTCATCACCGCGGCAAAGTGGCACACGCTGCCGGCCAGCACGAACAGGTGCCACACGGCGTGCGCGTACGGCTTGCGGCCGTGGTAGAAGACGGTTCCCCCCGTGTACGCCAGGCCTCCGGCCACCAGCCACGCCAGCGTGACGGGGGAGAGCCGCTCCAGCATGGGCTGAATGGCGATCACGATCATCCACCCCATGCCCACGTAAATGCCGGTGGAGACGCGGGGAAAGCGGCCGGTGAAGAAGAGCTTGAAGACTACGCCCGCCACGGCCAGCCCCCACGCCACGCCGAACAGGCTCCATCCCCACCCGCCGCGAAGGCCGATGAGCGTGAAGGGCGTGTAGGTGCCGGCGATGAGCAGGTAGATGGCGCAGTGGTCAAACACCTTGAGCCGCGCCTTTACCTCCGGACGCCGCTCGGCGTGGTAGACCGTGGAGGCGGTGTACAGCAGCACCAGCGTGGCGCCGAAGACGGCGCTGCTCACGATCTCGCGCGCGCCGCCGTAACTGGCCGCGGCCACGATGAGCACCGCGGCGCCCGCCAGCGCGGCCACAACGCCCGCGCCGTGCGTGAGCGCGTTCGCCAGTTCCCAGCGGGGATCGTCCGACTCGTCCATCCGGCCTCGTGGTGCGGGTAACGCTTGCGCGCGGGGGCGCGTTCATCCAACGATAACGGCGTGCGCGGAGATGCAACAGCCCGCGCCGGCACTGAGCCGTACTCACTTTTCCGCGCCGACCATGACCGTCGTCCTCCAGACCCCGCGCCTGCTTCTTCGCGAGCTGACGGACCAGGACCATGAGGCGCTCTACGAGATGTACCGGGATGAGCGCATGAACCGCTATCTCGGCGGCCCTCCCCCGCCGCGCGAGGAGTACTGGCGGCGCGTGCGGGAGACTTGGCCGGCGTACTACGCGCGCCACGGCTTCGGGCTGTGGGCCACGGTGCGGCGGGCGGACGGGCGGCTGATGGGGCGCTGCGGCCTGCTTTCGCAGGAGGTGGACGGCGAACGGCACGTGGAGGTGGCGTACGCGCTGGCGCCGGAGTTCTGGGGCCGCGGATACGCCACGGAGGTCGCGCGCGCCCTCCGCCACCACGCCTTTCGCACGCTGGACGCGCCGCACCTCATCTCCCTCATCCGCCCGGAGAACGCGGCGTCCATCGCCGTGGCGGAGCGGAACGGGATGACGTTCTGGAAAATGGCGGACTTTCGCGGATACCGCGTGCGCGTCTACCGCGTCACCCGCCGGGAGTGGGAGGAGGCGGGGGATGCGGATACTGCCGGCGGGTCGTTGGAACCATGGAACAAAGGACCTCGACAGTGTTAGACGGGTGAGATAGTTTGACACGGGTTTCCTCCCACCGATCGACCCTTTCCCTCTCATGAGAATCCAGCTTCTACTTCGCCGTGCGGCCTTGGTGGCCGCGCTGCTGCCGCTGTCCCTGGCCGCGGGATGCATGTCCGCGGGCAAGCGCCTGGAGCAGGGCATCAAGCTCGAGGAGCGCGGCCGCCCGGCCGACGCCGCGCGCCGCTACGTGGACGCCCTGCGCCGCGACCCCAACCTGGCCGACGCCCGCACCCGCCTGCAGGAGAGCGGGCGGATGGCCGTGGACCAGTACCTCGCCGAGTCCGGCGCGGCCGCTTCCGCCGGCGCCCACGACGACGCTGCGGAGTCGCTTCTGCAGCTGGACGCACTGCGCCGCGACGCCGCCTCCGTGGGCGTGGAGCTGGCCGTCCCCACGGACTATCCACGGCACCGCCGCGCCGTCCTGGACGCGGCCATCGACGACGCCATCGGCGAGAGCGAGCGGCTGGCCCGCTCCGGCCGCTACGGCGAGGCGCTGGGGCGGCTGGACCGCGTGGGCCGCTGGCCGCCCGGCCCCGAGCAGCGCCGCGGCGCGGATCAGGCGCGGCTGGCGACCTACTCCGAGTGGATGGACAGCGAGTCCGCCGCCGGCCGCCACCGCGCCGCGTACGACGTGGCGGAACGCGCCGTCAACGCGCTGGGCCGCCAGTTCCCGGGGATGGAGCGGCTGATGGAGGCGCAGCGGTACGCGCTGGAAGAAGGAACGCTGCGGGTGGCCGTGCTCCCCATCGCGGCGTCGCGGTCGGCGGAGCGGGCGCTCCCCGCGTCGTTCCTGCGCGACGTGGAGAACGAGCTGGAGGCGGGCGCGTGGATGCGGCCGCCGGCGTTCGTGGAGGTGGTGGAGCCGCGCGACGTACGGCGCCAGGCGCGGCGTTTCGACCTGGACGACCTGGGCTACACCTCCGAAGCCGCGCGGCTGGGGCGCGCCGTGGGTGCCGACCTGGTGGTGATGCTCGAGGTGGACAGCGTGGCGGTGACGGAGCCGGACCCCACGCGCGAGCGCCGCGTGGCGCGCACCCGGAGCGGCGCGGACACCGCGTACGTGGTGCGCAGCGGCCGGCGCGAGGCGTGGACGCGCGTGCGCTACGTGGTGGTTTCGGTCCCCGACCGGCGGATCGTGACGCGCGACTACGTGGCGCCGGAGGCGTCGCGCTCCTTTCGCGAGGCGGAGTTCGTGGGCGACTGGCGCCAGCTGATGCTGAACGACGACGAGCGCCGCCTGTTCGACCCCGGCCGCCGCGACGACGTGCGCGCCACCCTGATGCACGACCTTTCGCAGCGCCTGGCGGAGCAGCTCGCGCGCGACGTCTACTCCCGCGTGCTCGCGCAGGTGCGGTAACGCAGGAGGGGGATGCAACGAAGCCGCGG
>DATABT010000079.1:0-2110 GCA_036259455.1 Longimicrobium sp.
CAGCAGGCGCAGGACGAGGCCATCGCGCCCAGCGCGCCCGGCCGCCGCAAGGTCGTGCTTTCGACCTCGATCGCCGAGACCAGCCTGACCATCGAGGGCGTGCGCGTGGTGGTGGATTCGGGTCTGATGCGCATCCCCCGCTTCTCGCCGCGCACGGGGATGACGCGGCTGGAGACGGTGACGGTGTCGCGCGCGTCCGCGGAGCAGCGCTGCGGGCGCGCGGGGCGCGTGGCGCCGGGCGTCTGCTGGCGGATGTGGCCGGAGCACGCGCAGGCGGGCCTGGTCCCCCACGGCACGCCGGAGATCCTGGACGCGGACCTGGCCCCGCTCGCCCTGGAGCTGGCCGCGTGGGGCGTGGCCGATCCCGCGGAGCTGGCGTGGCTGGACCCGCCCCCCGCCGCCGCATTCGCGCAGGCGCGCGAGCTCCTGGCGGAGCTGGGCGCGCTGGACGCCGCCGGCGCGATCACGCCGCACGGCCGCGCGGTCGCCGAACTCCCGCTGCACCCGCGCCTCGCGCACATGCTGTTGCGCGGAAAAGCGCTGGGCCTCGGCGGACTGGCGTGCGACCTGGCCGCGCTCCTGGGCGAGCGCGACGTCTTCCGCCGCGGCGACGGCCCCCCGGTCGCCGACCTGCGCCTGCGCATCGAAGCGCTGCGCGACCTCGCCGCCAACCGCCGGGTCCGCGGTCCCGCCGACGCCGGCGGGCTGCGGCGCGTGCAGGCGGAGTCGCGCGAGTGGCGCCGCCGCCTCTCCATCCGCGGCGACGACGGCGACGTGTCCGCCACGGGGCTGCTGCTCGCGCTCGCGTATCCCGACCGCATCGGCCAGCGGCGGCCGGGCAAAGGCGGACGCTACCTGCTGCGCAACGGCCGCGGCGCCGCGCTGGCGCATTCCGATCCGCTCGCGTCCTCTCCATACCTCGTCGCGGCGGAGCTGGACGGCCAGGGACGCGAGAGCCGCGTCTACCTGGCCGCGCCCGTGGAGCAGGAGGAGATCGAGCGCCACTTCGCCGACCAGATCGAGCGCGAAGAAGCCGTCGCCTGGGACGCGGAGGCGAAGGCGGTACGCGCGTGGCGGCGGGAGCGGCTGGGCGCCATGGCGTTGCGCGAGGCCATGCGATCGAATGCCGATCCGGACCTGGTCACCGCGGCGCTGCTGGAAGGGATCGCGGCGGAGGGGATCGGCGCGCTGGGGTGGAGCAGGGGCGCCGCGCAGCTGCGGGAGCGCATCGCATTCCTCCATCACCACGATCCCTCGTGGCCGGACGTGTCGGACGCGGCGCTGGCAGCGGGCCTGGCGGAGTGGCTGGGGCCGTACGTCCACGGAAAGACGCGGCTGGACGAGGTGCAGCGCATCGACCTGACGGAGATCCTGCTGGGGATGCCGGGGTGGGAGCGGCGGAGCGCGGTGGACGAGCTGGCACCGTCGCACCTGGAGGTGCCCAGCGGCTCGCGCATCCCCATCGACTACTCCGACCCGGACGCGCCCGTGCTGGCCGCGCGGCTGCAGGAACTGTTCGGGATGACGGAGACGCCGCGGGTCGCGGGCGGGCGCGTGCCGCTGACCATCCACCTGCTTTCCCCCGCGCACCGGCCCGTGCAGGTGACGCGCGACCTGGCCAGCTTCTGGAAGACGGGCTACTTCGAGGTCAAGAAGGACCTCAAGGGCCGCTATCCCAGACACTACTGGCCCGACGACCCACTCCAGGCGCAGGCCACGGCGCGGGTACGGCCGCGGCCGGGGTGAGGCGCGCCGGGCCCCGTGCCGATGCGGTGTGCGGACGGGCCGCGCGTTGAGGCGTCGTCCCTCGCCCACCACCCCGGGTTGAAACCCGGAGCTATGAATGCCACAAGCCCCGTCTTCGCTCGTTGCTCGCGAAACGGGGCTTCAACCGCTCGCGTGGGCGGCGCCCGTGCGCGAAGCGCCCATGGTGTTGAAGCCCCGCCGGGCGAGCTCCGCGAGCCCAGGGCGGGGCTTATGGCCGTTCTAGCCGCGGGCTTTAGCCCGTGGTGCGGACGAAGACCGATGGCCAGCGACGCGCCGCGGCCAACCCGCGGCCGTCAATCCGCCGCCGGCGCCGCAGCCGGTGGGGTGGCGGTTGCGGGCGTGC
>DATABT010000080.1:0-1784 GCA_036259455.1 Longimicrobium sp.
ATCTACTTCTATCGCCTGATGCTGGGGCGGCTGGACGAACGCACGGGGATGATCAGCGGGTGACACCAAACCCGCCGGGAGGGGGAGAAGTGTCAACCATCATCCCGGGCTGTTCTGTCAACCATCATCCCGGTTGCACAGGGGGCGTGGTCCGGAGCCGTCCATCCCACGGGAACCCGCTCCCCTCTCCACGCGTCTCGTGGGGGCGGGGCCGGGGGGGCGGGCTCCGCGCGTTCTGTCCTGCCTCGGAGCAATTCACACGCGCGAAAACTCGCATGGGGAGCGAATTGCGGCGGGGTGCCGCGCCGGTTATCATCCCCGCTCTTCATCCCTGAATTCCGGGCGCGCGCGTGCCCGGCGGCACCATCTCGCGGAATCGGCAAAGCAAGGCATGGCGGACAACGACCTGATGGACAAGCTCGTCTCCCTGGCCAAGCGCAGGGGGTACGTCTTTCAATCGTCCGAGATCTACGGCGGCACCGGCAGCGTGTGGGACTACGGCCCGCTGGGCGTGGAGCTCAAGCGCAACGTCAAGGACGCCTGGTGGCGCGCCATGGTGCACGAGCGCGACGACATCGAGGGTCTGGACGCCGCCATCCTGATGCACCCGAAGGTCTGGGAGGCATCGGGCCACGTCGCGGAGTTCACGGACCCGCTGGTGGAGTGCCGCAACTGCCACCGCCGCTACCGCGTGGACATCCTCCTGGCCGAGACGCGCGCCAGCGATCTGGCCAGCGCCCAGTGCCCCAGCTGCGGCAAGCGCGGCGAGTGGACGGAGCCGCGCAACTTCAACCTGATGTTCAAGACGTTCATGGGCCCCGCCGAGGACTCCGCGAACGTCGTGTACCTGCGGCCCGAGACGGCGCAGGGCATCTACGTGAACTTCCTCAACGTGCAGCAGAGCGCCCGGCAGCGCGTACCCTTCGGCATCGCGCAGATCGGCAAGGCGTTCCGCAACGAGATCACGCCCGGCAACTTTACGTTCCGCACGCGCGAGTTCGAGCAGATGGAGATGCAGTTCTTCGTCAAGCCCGGCACGGACGCGGAGGTCTTCGAGGAGTGGCGCGAGCGGCGGTTCAGGTGGCACACGGACGTGATGGGCCTGGCGCCCGACCGCCTGCGCTACCACCCGCACGAGAAGCTGGCGCACTACGCCGCCGCCGCGGGCGACGTGGAGTTCTTCTTCGGCGGCACCATCGGCGACGAGGGGTGGGGCGAGATCGAAGGGATCCACAACCGCACCGACTTCGACCTGAGCCGCCACCAGGAGCACAGCGGCAAGCGGCTGGAGTACATCGACGCGGCCAACAACGAGCGGTACATCCCCTACATCATCGAGACGTCGGCCGGCGCGGACCGGGTGACGCTGGCGGTCCTCGCCAATGCCTACCGCGAGGAAGAGGTGGAGGGAGAGACGCGTGTGGTGCTGAGCATCAAGCCGTCGCTGGCGCCGCTCAAGGCCGGCGTGTTTCCGCTGGTCAAGAAGGACGGCATGCCCGACCGCGCCACGCAGATCCACGAGGACCTGCGCCGCCGCGGCATTCCCAGCTTCTACGACGAAGCCGGCGCCATCGGCCGCCGTTACCGCCGCCAGGACGAGGCAGGCACGCCCTTCTGCATCACCGTGGACGGCGAGACGATGGAGCAGGGCACCGTGACCATCCGCGACCGCGACAGCATGGAGCAGACGCGCCTGTCGCAGGACCAGATCGCAGGCTGGCTGCAGGAGCGGCTGCGGTAGGAAGTGCGTAAGCGCGGAAGTGAAGCGGCGGCCTGCACGGGTG
>DATABT010000081.1:0-18076 GCA_036259455.1 Longimicrobium sp.
GCGTTCGGGAGTGGATGATCCGATCGCGGGATCGGGTTGCGGGCGGCGGTAGATGGCACCCGCGTCGCGGAGCGGAGGTTCACGATCACGAGCGGAGCGATCGCCGGACGGTCATCGCGTGTCCCGGCCAGGAGCGAATGGATTCGCCGGTGCAAACTGGCGAAATCCGCCTTGACGGACCACAAGGGGATCCGGCGCACCTCCGTCAATCGTCACCGCGCAGGCGGGGAATTTCTTGGCCCAGCGGGAGTGAAGACGCGTGACTCTTGCGCCGCGGTCTGCCGGAAACGACAGTTGGCGATGCAGGAGGCACCCGCAGCCGGATATCCACCCCCTCCCCACGCGATCGATGTTCCACCTGAGCGGCGCGCCGCGCCGATGGATGGCGCTGGCGGTGCCGGCGCTCGTGCTCGCCGTGACTGACCTCCACGCGCAGGACTCGCTGGCGGCGCTGCTGCGCGCCAACGCGCACCCCATGCAGGCCGCGGCGGACGGGCGGCTCTCGGGCGCGGGCGCGGAGGTGCTGCTGGCCGCCGGGCGCGACGCGCAGTTCTTTCTGATCGGCGAGGAGCACGGGGTGGCGGAGATCCCGCTGGTCGCGGCGGGGCTCTTCCGCGAGCTGGCGCCGTACGGGTACCGCCACCTGGCCATCGAGACCGGCGATGCGCTGGCCTCCGCGCTGAACCGGGCCATCCTGCAGGACGCCGGCGGCGACGCGTACCGGGCCTTCCTGCGCGACCACTTTCCCGGCGCGCCCTTCTACAGCTGGCGCGAGGACGCGGCGCTGCTGCGCGCGGCCGTCGCGGCGGCCGGCGGGGGCGAGGACGTGCTGTGGGGGCTGGACTACGACATCGTGGGCGACCGCTACGCCCTCCGCCGCCTGCGCGACATCGCGCCCGACGCGGGCGCCCGCGCCGTGGCCGAGAGCGTGATCGCGCGCGCCGACTCCGCCCTGGCGCAGGCGCTGGCCACGCAGAACCCCGGGCTGCTGATGATGTTCGGCGGCGCGGACGACGTGTACGCGCCCCTGCGCGAGGCGTACGCGCCGGCGCCGGATTCGGAGGCCGACCGCATCATCCGCCTGCTGCAGGAGACGCGGGAGATCAACGCGTACTGGGGGCGCGGCCAGGGCTACCTTTCCAACTACCACCGCGCGCAGCTGAACAAGCGGCAGTTCATGCGCTACCTGCGCGAGGCCACGCAGCGCGACGGGCGAATGCCGCGGGTGATGATGAAGTTCGGCAGCAGCCACATGGTGCGCGGCCGCAGCTTCACCAACGTCTTCGACCTGGGCACGCTGGCGTCCGAGATCGCCGACGTGCACGGCAGCCGCAGCTTCGGCGTGCTGATGCTGGGCGGCGCGGGGACCACGCACGCCGTCATCGACCCGCGCGCGTTCACCACCGTCGAGGCGCCGGTGAAGGTGGACGACTGGGCCAGGCCCTTCTACGACGCGGCGGACCCGCAACGGTGGACGGTGCTGGACCTGCGCCCCATCCGCCCCCGCATCCCGCGCCTGGGCACCCTGCCGGACCAGACGCTGCAGGTGCTGTACGGCTTCGACGCCGTCGTCATCCTTTCCGGCAGCGGACCCCAGCACGACTCGCTGGAGGCGCGGTGATCCGGCTTCGCCCGCCGCTTCGCCTCCGGACCGGGGCGCTGGGGCTGGCCGGCGTCGTGCTTTCCGCGTGTGTCGCCACGCCGGCGAGCGGACCCGGCCCGCGCACGGGAACAGACGACGTGGAGGTCAGGTCATCCCCCGGCAGGAGACCCCGGCGGAAGAGGAGCACGCGGATGCGATGGCCTACGACCCCGCGGACTGGGCGCTGGCCTTCACGCCCGCGGGAGACCTGATCGTCTCGCACCTGGAGAGCTACACGTCGGGCGGCGACGTGGTGTCGTCGGTGTGCACGGGAACCGGGTTCTACCGCCTGCCGGCCGGCCGCGGGGCTCCCCGGTCGCTGGTGACCGGCGAGCCCGTCTGTCACGGCGTGGGCGAGGCCGCCGCGTCGGCCGATGGAACGTGGGCGGTCCATGCGCAGCGCGTGCGCCCCAACAACTCGGTGCTGGTGCGCGTGGACCTGGGGACCGGCCGGGCCGACACGCTCCGGACGGCGTGCGCCGTCTACCTGCACGACCCGTCCATCTCACCCGACGGGCGGACGATCGCCGCGGTGGGACGGTGCCGCGGGCGCGACCAGGAGTCGTTCGGGCTGTACACCATGCGCGCGGACGGGTCGGATCTGCGCGAGATCGTACCGGGCCGGGTGTCCCGGTCTGCGGCCGCGTGGTCTCCGGACGGCCAGCGCCTGGTGTACGAGCGCGCCGGCGGGTGGCTTGCGCTGGTCGGCGCGGACGGCTCCGGCGAGCGCCTGCTGACGCCCGGCTCCGGCCCGGCGTGGAGCCCCGACGGGCGGTGGATCGCGTTCGTCGCCGACGGCCCTGCCCGGCGGGAGAAACGCGTCTTTCTGATCCGCCCGGACGGCACGGACCGGCGCCCCGTGTTCGTCAACCGCGAAACGAGCACCTTCTCCCGCGGCTGGGGCGCCATCCGCGAGGGCTTGCCCTGGACGACGCTCCTGTGGTCGCCGGACTCGCGCTGGCTCGCGTTTTCGCGCGTGTTCGGCGCGGGCACCTCCATCTGGCGCGTGGACGTGGAATCCGGCATCGTGCAGCAGGTCACCCGTCCCGATCGCTGACCCGTCGATTTTCATCCGCATCATGCCCGAAGAGTCGATCGCCCTGCTTCCCGCGCACGACATCGCGCGGCGCGTGCGTGCGCGCGAGGTGTCGCCCGTGGAGGTGCTGGAGGCGTGCATGGCGCAGGTGGAGCGGCACAACCCGCTGCTGAACGCCGTCGTCACGCCGAACCCGCGGGCGCGCGAAGAGGCGCAGGCGCTGGAGCAGCGCATGGCGCGCGGCGAGGACGTGGGTCCGCTGGCGGGGCTCCCCATCGGAATCAAGGACGTAACGGAGGTGGCGGGCGTGCGCACCACGTACTGCTCGCCGATGTTCGCCGACCACGTGCCGCGGGAGGACGCGGCCGTGGTGCAGCGGCTGCGCGCCGCGGGCGCCGTGATCCTGGGCAAGACGAACACGCCGGAGTTCGCGGCGGGCGGCAACACCTTCAATGCGGTGTTCGGCGTCACGCGCAACCCGTGGAACCCGGAGCGCAGCCCCGGCGGCAGCACGGGCGGCGGGGCGGCCGGCCTGGCCACGGGGATGTTCGCTCTGGCGCAGGGCACGGACCTGGGCGGATCGCTGCGCATTCCCGCCTCGTTCTGCGGCGTGGTGGGGCTGCGCCCGTCCGTGGGCCTGGTCCCCACCTGGCCGCAGGAGTACGCGTGGGATCCCGTGCAGGTGACCGGGGTGATGGGGCGCACGGCGGAGGACGTGGCGCTTGGCCTGCAGTCCGTCGCCGGGCCGGGCGAGTACGCGCCGCTCGCGCAGCCGATGTACGGGCGCGACTTTCCCGCGGCGGTGCGCGCCGCGGACGTGCGCGGCAAGCGGTTCGCGTACTGCCCCGACATCGCGGGGATCGGCATCGACGCGGAGGTGGAGCGCGTCTGCCGCGAGGCCGCGTTCGCGCTGCGCGACGCGGGCGCGCGGGTGGAGGAGGTCGCGCTGGACCTGGCGTACGCGCGAAAGCCCTTCCTGGCGCTGCGCGGGCACTGGTTCGTCTCGCAGCTCCATCCGTATCTCGATCGGGTCGACGAGTTCGGCGTGAACGTGGCCAACAACGTGCGCGCCGGCCTCCAGGTCACGCCGGTGGAGCTGGCGGAGGCGGAGGTCACGCGCAAGCGCATCTGGGAGGAGTTCCGCGCCTTCTTCCGCACCTGGGACCACCTGCTCACGCCCACGATGGCCGTCGTCCCCTTTCCCGTCGTGGAGAACTTTACGCGGACGGTGGGCGGGCGGGAGATGGAGACGTACGTGGACTGGATCGCCCCCACCTTCGTGCTCAGCATGACGGGGCTGCCGGTCGCCTCCGTCCCCGCGGGGCTGGACGGCACCGGGATGCCGGTGGGGCTGCAGATCGTGGCCCCGCCGCAGGGCGAGGAGCGCGCGCTGGCCACGGCCGCCATGGTGCAGCGCCTGCGGCCGCTTCCGCATCCGCCCATCCTGTCGCGCTGACCGGCATCCACCAACGTCCATCCACCAGGAGAACGCATGCCCTACGCACACCGCGTCGAGCCCGGCAGCAAGGTGCGGCTGAAGGACCACGATCCGGCGGACACGGCGGGGCTGGACAAGGAGGCCGGGCGGGCGCGCTTCGCCGAGCTGAACGCGGAGCTGGACGCGCTGCAGGAGGAGCTGCACGCGGCGGGGACGCACAGCGTGCTGATGGTGCTGCAGGGGATGGACACCAGCGGAAAGGATGGCGCCATCCGCAGCGTGATGGACAACCTGAACCCGCAGGGCGTGCGCGTGGAATCCTTCAAGGTGCCCACGGACGACGAGCTCGCGCACGACTTTCTGTGGCGCGTGCACCGGGTCACGCCGGGCAAGGGCCAGTTCGGCGTCTTCAACCGCTCGCACTACGAGGACGTGCTCGTCGTGCGCGTGCACGGCCTCGCCCCGGAAAAGGTGTGGAAGGCGCGCTACGACCACATCAACAATTTCGAGGCGCTGCTGGCGGACAGCGGAACGATCATCTTCAAGTTCTTTCTGCACATCAGCAAGGACGAGCAGGCGCAGCGGCTGCGCGAGCGCGAGCAGGAGGTGGGCAAGGCGTGGAAGCTGTCCGCCGGCGACTGGCGCGAGCGCGAGCTGTGGGACCCGTACCAGGAGGCGTACGAGGACGCCCTGAGCCGGTGCAGCACCGAGGTTGCGCCCTGGCACATCGTCCCCGCGGACAAGAAGTGGTTCCGCAACCTGGCCATCAGCGAGGCGCTGGTCCACCGCCTGCGCCACTGCCGCGACCACTGGCGCGACGCGCTGGAAGACCTGAGCAAGGCCAAGCTGGCCGAGCTGGCGGCCTACCGGAAACTGAAGGAGGAGCGCGGGGACGGCTGACGGTGAGCGTCCGCCGCGATCGCTTTCTCCCCTCTCCGCGAAGCACGAGGGGGGAGGCCGGGGGGGCCCGGCCGGCGCAGTTCGATTTCCGCCCGCGCGCCGCGTACATTGCGCATTCCGTTTCGCGCGAATCTCCGTTCTACCGGAATCTCCAGATGACCACGGTCTCCCGCAGGTCCAGCGTATCCGAGAAGGCCAGCCGGTTCACGGAGTCCGTGATCCGCGAGATGACGCGGCAGGCGATGAAATACGGCGCCGTGAACCTGGCGCAGGGCTTTCCCGACTTCGGCGCGCCGGAAGAGATCAAGCGCGCGGCCATGGATGCCATCGCCGCGGACGTGAACCAGTACGCCATCACCTGGGGCGCGCGCGACTTCCGCGAGGCGCTGGCGCGGAAGACGGCATGGCACCTGGAGCTGGAGATCGATCCGGAGCGCGAGATCACCGTCACCTGCGGCAGCACCGAGGCGATGATCGCCACGCTGATGGCGACGGTCGATCCCGGCGAGGAGGTGGTGATCTTCGAGCCGTTCTACGAGAACTACGCGCCCGACGCCATCCTCTCCGGCGCCAGGCCGGTCTACGTGAAGCTGCACCCGCCCGCGTGGAGCTTCGATCCCGACGAGCTGCGCGCCGCGTTCACGGAACGGACCAGGGCCATCATCCTCTGCAATCCCAACAACCCGGTGGGGAAGGTATTCACGCGCCAGGAGATGGAGTTCATCGCGGGGCTCTGCCGCGAGCACGACGCACTGTGCATTACCGACGAGATCTACGAGCACATCCTGTATCATCACGCGGACGGCACGCCGGCGCGGCACATCTGCATGGCGCAACTGGAGGGGATGCGCGAGCGGACGGTTGTCATCAACTCCATGTCCAAGACGTATTCGGTAACGGGGTGGCGCGTGGGATACGCCATCGCGCCGCCGGAGATCACCAGCGCCATCCGCAAGGTGCACGACTTTCTCACCGTGGGCGCCGCCGCGCCGCTGCAGGCCGCGGGCGCCTTTGCGCTATCGCTGCCGCAGTCGTACTACGACAGGCTGCGCGCGGACTACCAGGCGCGGCTGGACCTGTTTCTCCCCGCGGTGGAACAGGCGGGCTTCGGGGTGACGCGGCCGGAAGGCGCGTACTACGTGATGACGGACATCAGCGGCTTCGGGTTCGCCAGCGACGTGGAGTTCGCCATGCACCTGGTGCGCGAGGTGGGCGTGTCGTGCGTCCCCGGCAGCAGCTTCTACCACCGGCCGGAGGACGGTGCGCAGCAGGTGCGCTTCTGCTTCTGCAAGAAGGACGAGACGCTGCTGGCGGCCGTGGAGCGGCTGGCGAAGCTGCGGTAGCCCCGTCCGGCGACTGAAATCGCTGCTGGAACGTCACGAAGTCCGCCTTCGCGGACGCACTCTGGACCGGGAGGATGGATGAAGGGCGGAGCGGCGGATGAGGACGACATCTTCCCGGGCTCGCGGGGGTCGGCGCACCTGGTCGACTGGATCGACGACGTGCTGCTGCACCTGCGCGACGGGCACGTCCACGACGCGCGCGCCGCGCTGGAGGCGGAGGAGTGGCGCGCGCTGGACCTGTCCGGCATCCCGCAGCCCATCGTGAACCAGGCGCAGGAGAGCCTGGCCGCCGCCGCCGAGGCCCTCGCCGAGCCCGGCGTCTCGCCCGGAGAGGCGGAGGAAGCGCTGCTGATCGCCCGGTCCCGCTTCATCCCCGGCGCGTGACGTTCCGCCTCCCGTAACGAGCCGGAGAGCCGGCCCCGTCGAAAGGTGCACCATGCGATCGCTGATCACGCTCCTGGCGGCCGTGTTCGCCGCGTGCCTGGCCGCCGCACCCGCCGCCGCGCAGGTGGAAGGGCGCTACGAGCTGGTCCAGATCAACGGCCACGCCCTTCCGGCGCCCTCGCCCACGGAAGACGACGTGATGATGCACAGGGCCGCCCTGGCGCTGATGGCGGACGGCCGCTTCCTGATGCAGGCACAGGCCAGCGCGGGTGACGACGCGGAAGCGCGCGAATCGGAGGCCCGGGGCACGTGGAGCGTCACCGGCGATTCCCTCGCGCTGACGCCCGAAGACGGCGGCGCCGACGACGCGCTGCTCTTTCGCTGGACGCTCGAAGACGGCACGCTGACGCTGGTGGACGAAGAGGGCGACGCGTACACGTTCCGGCGGACGTAAGCGCGCGCGCTCATGGCGGGCCGGCGGACGGCGCGCCGCGCAGCAGCTTGTACGGGTTCAGGTCACGCCCTCGCCACCAGTGGTTGGGGTCGTTGACTACGAACACGGCAAAGTGCAGATGCGGCGAGCCGCTCACGTTTCCCGTGCTCCCCACGTAACCCAGCACGTCGCCCTGGCGCACCAGGTCGCCTTCCTTGAGGCCCGCGCGCCAGCCGTTCAGGTGGGCGTAGTAGTAGATGGTGCGTCCGTCCAGGTCGCGCTGGTACACGGAAATGCCGGCCACCGCGTTCGAATCCCGCTTGACGACGACGCCCGCGGCGGCAGCCAGCACCGGCGTGCCGCGCGGCGCAAAGATGTCCACGCCCTTGTGCCCGCGTCCGCCGGGGCGCGCCGCACCGTAGGTGTCCTTCAACTCGCTCGCCCGCACTCCCGCCACCGGCACCACCAGTCCCGCCGACCTCTTCGGCCGCAGGCTCTCCCGCGTGGGGAACGAGATCACGAGCGCCCGCTCGCTGGCCGCAAGGTAGACCAGCAGCCCGATCAGCAGCCCCGCTTCCACAAGCACGGCCGCAATCGCGACGTTGCGAAACGACAGGCGAACCCGCATGGGGCCTCCATCTCAGGGATCGATACCTGGCTGAAGGCAGAAAGCGGACCCGCTGATCGGTGGGATGAAAAACGCAGGACCCCGGCGAACCCGGCCCTGCGTTCTGGTGCTGACGCCCCTTTGTGGTTGCCGGATTACCCGTGCTGAGCCGGAGCGGTCACTTGTACTTCCCGTGCGTGCGTCAGCCGGGGGTCCAGGCGTCCGATTGCTTCCATCACCGCGTCCGGAAACTCGTGCAGCAGGTACAGAAGCCTGAACGTCGCGCCTGACGCAAGCTTTCCTTTCCGTAGCTTTGAAACGTAGCCCGGCAAAACGCTCGATCTGCGCCTGGGTGAATCCGTGCCGGCGGAGGTCGTTGATGAGCGCGCACTGCTGCCGGAGCCGCTTGCGGCGGTACGACCGCTCCAGCGCCTCGTCGAGCGCGGACGTTTGCTCCAGATCCAGCGCCATGTCTCCACAGACGTCGCAAACCGCCAGGAACAGGTCCTGGTGGATCCGCACGCGTGGATCGTCACGGTACTGCATCACGAGCCCGACTACGTTCGTGATGCGCTGCACTCCTTGGCCGCACCCGCCGCACGAACGGACCACGTCTCGTGTCATCCTGCCGAGTTCGACATCCGGACCAGGGACGGGATCGTGCCCGCAGCCAGAGAGAAGTCTCAATGAAGCATGATGAGGGACGGCGTACGATACGGGGAACTGCAGTATGTGGAACTCGCACCATCGCAATGCACGCTCGGTACACGCCACTTGCGTCAAAAAATGAGGGTAAGAAGTTCTACCGGAACAGCTTTGCCACCTCCGGCTTGACCACCTTGCCCATGGCGTTGCGCGGCAGGGACTCGACGCGGCGCAGGTCGCGGGGGAGCTTGTAGGGCGCCAGGTGCTCGCGCGCCCACTGCTGCAGCGCCTCCAGCGTGAGCGCGGAATCGTCCGCCGTCTCCACGGCCGCGCAGACGCGCTCGCCCCACTGCTCGTCTTCAACGCCCACCACGGCGCACTCGCCGACCTGCGGGTGCGTACGCAGCACCTCCTCGATCTCCAGCGCGCTGACCTTGTAGCCCCCCGTCTTGATGATGTCCACGCTGCGGCGGCCCAGAATGCGGTAGTAGCCGTCCTCCACCACCGCCACGTCGCCGGTGCGGAACCAGCCGTCGCGGAACGCCTCCGCCGTGGCTTCGGGCCGGCGCCAGTATTCCAGGAACACGCCGGGCCCAGCGATCTCGATCTCACCCGGCGTCCCCGGCTCCACCTGGGTGCCCTGCTCGTCCACCAGCCGCGCGCGCACGCCGGGAAGCGGCATCCCCACGAACCCGGGGCGGCGCTCCCCGTGCAGTGGGTTGCTGAGCGCCATCCCGATCTCCGTCATCCCGTACCGTTCCAGCAGCACGTGGCCGCTGATCTGCCGCCAGCGCTCCAGCGTCTGCACCGGCAGCGCGGCCGACCCGCTCACCATCAGCCGCATCCGGCGGCACCCCGCCGACATGCGCTCGCGCCGCTCCGGGTCTGCCTGGTCGTACGCGGCGATCAGGCGGCCGTAGACGGTGGGGACGGCCATGAACACGGTCAGCCGCCCGCTCTCGATCACCCGCCACGTCTCCTCCGCGTCGAAGCGAGGCAGGATCTCGCACACGGCGCCGGACCAGAGCGCGCAGGTGAGCACGTTGACGATGCCGTGCACGTGGTGCAGCGGAAGGACCAGGAGGGTGCGGTCGTCCGCCGTCCATCCCCACGCCTCCACCAGCGCCGTCACCTGCGCGCGCAGGCCGGCGTGCGTGGTCACGGCGCCCTTGGGCCGGCCGGTGGTGCCGCTGGTGTAGACGATCATCGCCCGCCGCGGCTCCGCGATCGCCGGCAGCGCCCCGGGTTCCGCCGACAGCGCGTCGTCCGCCAGCAGAAAGCGCCGCCCGTTGCGCTCCGCGATCGGCGCCAGCACCTCCGCGAAGCGCCGGTGCGCGACGACGATCTCCGCGTCCGCGTCCCGCACCACGTACTCCAGCTCCGCGGGCGGATGGGAGGCGGCCAGCGGCACCGCGATTCCGCCCGCGCGCCACACGCCCCACTGCAGGGCCACGTACGCCCACCCCGGCGGGGCAAGGAACGCCACCCGCGCCTCGCCCAGGTCGCCGCGGCCGTCCCGCAGCGCCGCCGCCACCCGCGCCGACGCATCCAGCAGGTCCGCGTACGTGAACGTCCCCTCCGGCGCCACCACGGCGGTGCGCCCGGCGTGTGTGTGCGCACGCGCGACGAGAGGGAGAGCGGGATGATCCATGGGCACCAGGCGCGGGTCGAGATCGACGGCGGCCATACTCACGGGACGAAGGGAACGTAAGCTCAGCCCGTGAAGCACGCACCCGCCGGTATTCGCTCAGTTCGTGGAAAACCCGACGGCATTCACCGGGTTGCGCTCCAGCCAGGTGATGATGACCTCCGCGAGATCACGGTGACTGAGATCATCGTGATCGAGCCGGAGCTCAAGGCAGATCGTCGGCACGTCCTCGAGGAATATCATGTAACGCTGTGTCAGCCACCGCCCGGAGGGGAGGATCGTGCGGTTGGGCAGCGTCGTCGCGAGCGCGTTCCGGACGCCACGGATCAGTTCCCGTGGATCGTCGGCGTGGGCAAGTACGTCCTGTCCCGCGATGTCGGACAGGAACTGCTGATAGCGGTATCGCTCGCGGTCGAAGATGATGCACGTCTTCGCTCCGTGCTCTGCGATGCCGAACCGCTTCGCACCGAGGAACAAACCAAGCTCGAACGGCATGTTCATCCGCGGCAGAGCTGAACCGGTGTCGGCGTCCGTTCGCGAGATGTCGTGAATGCCGTGGCGGCACTCGCCGATCAGCCGCGCGATCTTCTCGATTCGCGCCTCGCCCCCGTCATCGAGTTCCAGTGCCGAGCGCGCGATCATGCCACACGCGTGGATGGCGAAGACCAGTGCCCTGAAGAGCGGCTGATACGCATCGTCGAACGGGCAGTTGATGAAGACGTTTGCATCGTAGCCTTTGCTCATGAGGTCCCCAAAGGCACGAAATCAGGCACCGGAGAACGTTCGCGGACACAGGCAGCCGCACTAGCTCCGAGACCGTTTTGACCTTTCCTCTTCAGCTTTCTTCAGGCGAGCGGCCCTCGCGGCGTCGACCGCGCGGACGAGGTCTTCCTTCTTGAACTTGCCCTTGAGCGGTGTGGGCTGAACAGTCGGATACTGCTTCGCGCGCATCGCAAGCTCCCGGTTGGTGGAGCGATCAAGATAATGCAAAACCTCGGCTGGAACAACTGTCCACTTCCCGCCGCAGATGAGCACGCGCGTTCGGTCGCTGGCGCAAAGCAGACGATCGCCTTCCACATCTTTCACGGCGTGGACGGCGCCCTCCCCGTGTCCCGATCCCGCGGCTTCGCGCGTTGACCGGTGCGTTTTGCGTCCGCGCCAACCAACGGGAGGCAGATGCGTTCCCTGTATGCGGTGATCGCCAGCGTTTCACTCTGCGCGGGAGCCCCTCTAGCCGCCCAGCCGGCGGCGGAGCCGCCGGACGCGGATGACTGGAATGGCGAGGTCGCGACGCTCACGCTCAACGCGCTGCTGGGCGGGGTCACCGCGGGAACGGTGCGCGCGCTGCGGGGCGGCTCGTTCGGCGAGGGGTTCGCGCTCGGCGCGGCGGGGGGCGCGCTGGTGTACACGGGCAAGCGCATCGCGGTACAGGGATGGGACGGCGCGGGGCTGGCCGGCCGGGAGGTGGCGGCGCTGGGCACCTCCGTCATCCGCAACACCGCGGACGGTCGTGCGCCGCTGGAGCGGCTGGTGCTTCCGCTCTGGATCGGCCGCGTGTACGTGACCACGGGGCCGCGCCTGTCCGTGCAGCCGCGCCTGGACCTGGCCACCACCGTCTCCACGGTGTACCAGGCGCTCGATTCCCGCTCGCGGATCGATCTTCCGCGCAGCCTGTCCGCGGGCGCGCCCGTCTTCCGCGTCTACACGGCGGAGGAGGAGTGGATCGGGTTTCAGCGCGCGGGCGTGGTCCTGCTCCGCTACAACCCCGGCTACCGGGGAATCGAGGAGCAGCTGCCGCTCGACCTGGTCGCCCCGCTGGAGCGTTCCGCCGCGCACGAACGCGTCCACGTGGCGCAGCTGGACCAGGCGTTCCTGCTGGTCACCGCGCCGCTGGAGGACTGGCTGCTCGATCGTTTCCCCGCGGCGGAGCGCATCCGCCGCTGGGTGGATCCGGGGATCGCGGGCGCCCCGCTGTACCTGACCGAGCTGCTCATCCCCTACGACAGCCGTCCCTGGGAGCGCGAGGCGGACTTCCTGGCCCGCCAGGCGCGCTGATCCGGTCCTCTCCGCACGCACCCCCATCCGCACCCGTTCCCATCTTCCTCCCGTCGCTCCGGGGCCCCCCTTTCGCCAGAATCCCTTCCCGAGCGGATGGGGGACGGGTGGAGGTCCACGTGGTCCGCATCGGAAACGGAGCGCGCTGGATGTTGCCGAATTCGCGCGACAGGGGATAGGACACGCGCTCGAAATCCGCCGCCCCTGCCAGGATGAAGTGCTGCTCGGCGCCCGGATCCGGGTTGCCCGATTCGTCGAGACAGAGCAGCCACATGGACGAACGTGGACGTAAAAAGGCGACTGCGGGCAGGGGGCCACGCGCTTCGGACAGGGAAGCGCGATCAGTCGCGAAAGAGAGTGGAAGCAGGCGATCCGCGCCCGTCGAAACCAAACAAAGCGCCCGGACCCGGCCGCGGTTCGTCCGCGGCAGGTGCAGCGGCCTTCAACCGCCTCAAAGGCTGCTCAGCAGTTCCTCGAACGGATCGCCCTGCGACGCGCAGCCGGGCAGGGCGGGCACCTCGGCCGGGGTTTCGGCCTCGTCCACCACGACGCCAGGCCTCGTCATCAGGATCAGGCGAAGAGCTCGCGCAGCGGCAGCTTCCAACCCGGAACCACGTCGCCACCCTCCAGCACGTCGCCCTCGGTGAGCAGGGTGATGTCGTCGCGCGAACGGTAGACCGTCGCCGCGCGCCGGGCAGGGTTCACCACCACGACCATCCGGCACCCCGCCGCGAGCCAGCGCGCGACCTTCGCCTCCACCTCCGCGAAGGAATCCCCCGGAGAAACCACTTCCACGGCCACGTCCGGCGCGCCGGCGCGGTAGCCTTTGGCGATCGCGGCTCGCGCGACCCGCTCACGGCTTACGAACGCCGCGTCAGGCGCCAGCACGGTGTCCGGATTCTCCGAGATCTTGAAGCCGGTCTCGGCCGCGTGAACGATGCCGAGATCGTGAGCAAAAACGTGGCTTCCGAGCTTTACCAGCATCCGCGCCGCAACCACGCCGTGTTCCTCGCCAGGGGGCGGAGTCTCCCACACCTCCCCGTCAACCAGTTCGCGCAGAAGGCCATCATCCGGCATCGCGAGCAGTTCGTCCGCCGTGACGGGCGCTGGCTGGACAGCAGCGGCAGAGGGCGGCATCGCTCTTTCTCCCAATCAGAAGAACACGGGCTCCTGGTAGGCGCCGAAGACCTCTTCCAGGGCCGCGCGGATCTCGTACAGCGTGGCGTAGGCGCGCACGGCGTCGAGCATGGCCGGAACCACGTTCTCCGTGGTCCGGGCGGCCTGCTTCAGGCGCTCCAGGGTGGCGTCCACCTGTGACTGGTCGCGGCGGGCGCGCATGGCGGCCATCCGCTCGCGCTGCCGGAGCTCCGCCTCTTCGGTGATCTTGAGGAGCGGAATCTCCAGCGTCTCGCCCTCTACCGTGAAGTCGTTCACGCCCACGATGGTGCGCTCGCCGCGCTCGATCTCCAGCTGCTGGCGCATGGCCGAACGCGCGATCTCGCGCTGGAAGTAGCCCACCTCGATTCCCGGCACCACGCCGCCCAGCGCGTCGATCTCCGCGAAGATGGCCTCGGCCTCCGCCTCCATCCGGTCCGTCAGCGCCTCCACGTAGTACGAGCCCGCCAGCGGGTCGATGGTGTTGGGCACGCCCGTCTCGTACGCCAGGATCTGCTGGGTGCGCAGCGCGATCTGCACCGCCTTTTCCGTGGGGAGCGCCAGCGTCTCGTCCATGGAGTTGGTGTGCAGCGACTGCGTGCCGCCCAGCACCGCCGCCATGGCCTGGTAGGCCACGCGCACGATGTTGTTCTCCGGCTGCTGCGCAGTGAGCGTCACGCCGGCCGTCTGCGCGTGCGTGCGCAGCCGCCAGCTCTCCGGGTTCCTGGCCCCGTACACGTCGCGCATGTGGCGCGCCCAGATGCGGCGGGCGGCGCGGAACTTGGCGATCTCCTCGAAGAAGTCATTGTGGACGTCCCAGAAGAAGGAAAGGCGCGGCGCGAAGTCGTCCACGTCCAGCCCCCGCTCGATGCCCCGGCGCACGTACTCGAACCCGTTCTTGAGCGTGTACGCCAGCTCCTGCACGGCGGTGGATCCCGCCTCGCGGATGTGGTAGCCGCTGATGGAGATGGGGTTGTACTTGGGCGCGTTCTTCGACGCCCACTCGAACATGTCTTCGATCAGCCGCAGCGCGGGCTCCGGCGGAAACACCCACGCGTGCTGCGCCTGGTACTCCTTGAGGATGTCGTTCTGCACCGTGCCGCGCAGCTCGTGGAACGGCACCCCCTGCCTTTCCGCCGCGATCATGTAGAAGCAGAACTGGATGATCGCGGGGCCGTTGATGGTCATCGACACCGACACCCGGTCCAGCGGAATGCCGTCGAACAGGGTCTCCATGTCGTCGAGCGAGCTGATCGCCACGCCGCACTTGCCCACCTCGCCCAGCGACCGCGGATGGTCGCTGTCGTAGCCCATCAGCGTGGGAAAGTCGAAGGCCACGGAGAGCCCCGTCTGTCCCCGCCTGAGCAGGAAGTGGTAGCGCGCGTTGGTCTCTTCCGCCGTGCCGAAGCCGGCGAACTGGCGCATGGTCCACAGCCGCGTGCGGTACATGGTCCCGTACGGCCCCCGCGTGAACGGGAACTCGCCGGGCACGCCGATGCGCTCGTTGTAGTACGCGGCCTCTTCGGGTGCGGGCACGGGGCGGTCCAGCGGGGTGTAGAGCGGCTCGACCTCCGTTCCCGAGACGGAGGTGAAGCCGGCGTCGCGCTGCCCCACGCGCTCGAACGCCCCCTCCCATGCGGCCAGGCCGGCGCGCAGGGTCTCCAGCTCCTTCTCCTTCTCGCGGATGCGCTCCAGCAGGTCCGCGGGGGGGACGTTGCGCTCAACGACACTCATCAATCACTCTCGTCTATCTCGGGTTGATCCCCAGTTCCGTCACGATGCGGTCCGCCACCGCGTACGGCGACACCTCGCCCGTCTCCAGCGCCGCCAGCGAGCCTGTCAGGATCTCCTCGCCGGGCCCCATCCGCCACGCCAGTCTCTGCAACCGCCGCTCCACGACCGCCCGTACGCGCTCCGCCAGCCGGGTCTGCCGCCGCCGGCTCAGCTCGCCGGATTCCTTCAAGTACACCCGATGCCGGTCCAACGTGCGCGCGAGCTCCTCGATTCCCTCGCCGCTCTGCGCGACGGTCCTGAGCACGGGGATGGCCCACCCGCCCGCCTGGTCCGCCTTCGCCTTCAATCCCTCGCGCGCGGCCTTCTGCACGGACCTGAGGCTGACGCCGTGGTGGCCGGCGTTGGCCGGCGCCTCGCCCAGCCGCATGTGGAGCATCAGCTCCAGCTCCTGCGCCAGCCGGTCGGCGCCGGGGCGGTCGGCCTTGTTGATGACGAACACGTCCGCCACCTCCATCAGCCCCGCCTTCATCGCCTGGATGCTGTCGCCCGATTCGGGGACGAGGACGACGACGGAGGTGTCCGCCGTCCCCGCGATCTCCAGCTCACTCTGGCCCACGCCGACCGTCTCCAGCACCACGCGGTCGTAGCCGTACGCGTCCAGCAGGTCGGCGACTTCCTTGGTGGTCGTCGCCAATCCACCGAGATGTCCGCGGCTGGCCATGGAGCGGATGAAGATCCCCGGGTCGGTGGAGATGTTGTTCATCCGGATGCGGTCGCCCAGCAGCGCCCCGCCGGTGAACGGGGAGGAGGGATCCACCGCGACGATGCCGATCTTTTCGTCCGCCTTGCGCAGTTCCAGCGCCAGCCTGGAGGTGAGCGTCGACTTGCCCGCGCCCGGCGGCCCCGTGACCCCGACGCGGTGCGCGCGTCCCATCTGCGCGTGCAGCTGGTGCAGGATCCGTTCAAACCCCGGGCGCCCGTCTTCCACGATGGAGATGGCGCGGGCCAGCGCGGTGCGCTGCCCGGCGCGAAACCGCTCCAGCAGGTCCTCGGGCGGAGCGGCGTTCGTGTGCGAGATCATCCGTGAAAAGTGCCCGCCGCGGCTCGCGTTTGTCAAGCGACTGGACAGGCCGTCTCAAACTCCGCGAGCCGGACGTTTTTCCTCCCGCCGGTGCGTGGAAACGAGCGCGAAGGCACGCTCCCGGGCGGGCCGATCTCCCGCTTCTTCCGCCGCACGCACAGGATGGAACGGCAGGGCCCCTTGCGCGCGGCGGCTTACGCACGATCGGCGTGGACCTTACAATTCATCCGGTGACTCCGGATGTGCCAACGCGCAGTCCCCGCCCGCACATTCGACCACCGCGGCACCATGGAAACTTCCGCTTTCCATCGTCCGAACCGCCCTCCATCCCCGGATGACGACTCCATGCGCACCCTTGCCCGCATGCTCCTTCTGCTCGCGGCGGCCGCCCGGGGCGGCTGCGACGGCGACCCGACGGTCGCGGGGCCGCCCGCGCGGCTGAACCTGGTGTCGGGCAACGACCAGCAGGGTACGGTGGGGCAGGAGCTGGCGCAGCCGCTGGTGGTGGAGGTGCTGGACGACGACGGCCGCCCCGTGCGCGGGCAGCTGGTGAACTTCCGGGTCACGCGCGGCGGCGGTTCGGTGTTCGCCGGCTCGGCCGTGACCAACCGCGACGGGATCGCGCAGGAGCTGTGGACGCTGGGCACGGTGGCCGACAGCCAGCGGGTGGAGGCCCGCGCGGTGGACCCGGAAACGGGCGCGGCGCTGGTGTTCGCCGTGTTCCGCGCGGTGGCCACGCCCGCCGGGGCGGCCAGCATCGCCGCGGTTCGGGCGACGGTGACGGGGCAGCCGGGGACGCCCGTGGCGGACTCCGTGGCGGCCGTGGTGAAGGACCAGTACGGCAATCCGGTGCCCGGCGTCACCGTGAACTGGGCGGTCACGTCCGGCGGCGGCTCGGTGTCGCCCGCCAGCTCCACGACCAGCGCGCAGGGGGTCGCCAGGGCACGGTGGACGCTGGGGGGCAGCGTGGCGGCGCCGCAGACGCTGCGGGCCTCGGCGGGGGCTTCGATGAACGCCACCTTCACCGCCACGGCCGCCGTGGGCGCGGGCGCCACCCTCTCCGCGGTTTCGGGCGGCGGCCAGACGTCGCAGATCCTCACCGCGTTCGCGCAGCCGCTGGTGGTGGAAGTGCGGCAGAACAACGCGCCCGTGGAGGGCGCACAGGTGCAGTGGACCTCCGCCACGGGAACGTTCGGCCAGCTCGACCAGGCCACCGCCACCACCACGACCGACGCGCAGGGGCGCGCCAGCGTGCGCTGGAAGCCGGGAAGCCAGGCGGGAACGCTGACGGCCACCGCGCGGCTGATGGACGCCACGGTGACCTTTACCGGCACGGCGACGGCCGGCACGCCCAGTTTCGTGGGCGCCACGAGAATTCCCGCGACGGTCGGGCCGGGGACCACGCTGCTGCCGCGCTACCGGGTGACGGACGGCTACGGCAACCCGGTCGCGGGGGTGGCGGTCCAGTTCACGGCCACGCTCGGCACGGTTACCCCCGCGTCGGCCCCCAGCGACGCCAGCGGCTACATCGACGTCAGCTGGGCGCTGCCGCAGCTGATCGGCGGGTTCTCCGCGGGGGCGCAGCTCACGGCGCGGGCGCCGGGGACGCCCGCGTCTTCCACGGCGCAGATTACGGTGGTCGCGGTGCCCACGCAGATCGTCGCCAGCGTGGAGACGGCGACGGTCGCCGCCGGCGCGACGATCAGCTTCAACGCGTCGCTGCGGGACGACTTCGGCAACGTCTGGAGCCCGCGAGGCTACAACGGGTGCGGCGTGGGGTGGAGCGGGCCGGCCGGGGTGGAGCTCACTCCCATCTTGGGCCTGCTGTATCCGCAGGTGAACGTGCGCAGCGACACGCCCGGCACGTACACCCTCATGGTCACGTGCAACCCGCTGGGGCTCAGCGACACGATCACGCTCACCGTGAACTAGGCCGGCCGCCCGGAAGGATGGAAACGGCGCCGGGGATCGAATC
>DATABT010000082.1:0-3504 GCA_036259455.1 Longimicrobium sp.
CGCAGACCGAGGGGGCCCGGGGTTCTACCCCCGGGGATGTAACGCATTTCAACCGAGCAAGTGCGGTGCCGAATTTCAAGCCTTTCGCAGTCCGTTCGACAACGCACAAGAAAACGAAGTGAATCAATCGTTCCGGCCCGCCGCGTCAGACGTGCGCGGGGACGGCGGGCTGCAGGTACTGGGCGCTCACCCAGCCGGCCACGGGGCCCGTGATCTGCTTCCACCCGTTCTGCTCGGCCACGGCGGTCACGACGGTGCCCTTCGAGACGCTGCCGACGGCGGGGTTCGACTTGTCGGGGCCGCTGCGCACGTTCAGCGTGTCGGCCGTGACGGTGAACCGCGCGGGCGCGGCCTGCAGGTACTGCGCGCTCACCCAGCCGGCCACGGGCGCGGTGATCTGCCGCCACCCGTTCCGCTCCGCGACCGCCGTCACCACGGTGCCCTTCGTCACGCTGCCGACGGCGGGGTTGGACTTGTCGGGGCCGCTGCGCACGTTCAGCGTTTCGGCGGTCACGGTGAACCGCGTCCCCGGCCCGGCCTCCGGCGCCGGCGGCGCGGGCGGGGGCATCACGGGGACGCCGTCCGTGGATGCGACCACGCTGGCGCGCAGGATGGACTCCAGCTTCGTGGCGTACCCCGCGATCAGCTCGGCGCGGTCGGTGCCGTTGATGATGCGGCGCGCGTTCACGTAGTCGCACTGCTGGTCGTTGATGTACTTCGACAGCCCCTTGCCCGTGAAGGTGCCGTTGCGCATCCCCAGCGACATGATCCTGTAGGCGATCACGGGATCCAGGGCCAGCTGCGGCTCGTACAGCAGCCGGATGCCCAGCTTTTCGCCCATCGCCCTGTAGTTCCAGTCCCAGGTGAGCTGCACGTAGCCGCGGCCGTAGTACACGTGGGTGTACGTCTTTCCCTCCGGGTCGGTGACCGTCACCGGGTTGCCGTACTTGCGCCCCTTGCCCTTGCTGAACTCCTCGATGGGCTGCCACCGGTCGGCGCACTCGTGCTTTACCGTGGCCAGCATGTAGGCCAGCCAGCGAAGGTCGGTGATCTGCGGATCGCCCTCCGCCGCGCCCAGGATGGTATCCAGCCCCGCCTTGCGCTCGGGCTTCGTGATGGCGCCGAACGCGGCCTCGTACGCCGCGAAGAACTTCTGCCGGTCGATTCTCATGGGGCACGCTCCTTCGCGTGGGGGGAGTGACGCCGGGGAGGACGCTGGCGGGAAAGCACGCATCCGCCGCGCACCGGGCGATGCGCACGTGCAATCTAGCCGCTACCGCCTGTTGTACCAAGACTTCCGGGCGGATGACGCCATCAAGCGTTTCCATCCACCCTCCTCCCGCCTGTCACGGGAATGGGACGCAGAGCGCTTGTCCCGGCGGGGGAGATGGGATAGATTCGGAGCCCCGTTCCGGTCCGTTCCCCGCCGCAATCGGCGTCTCGATCCACCGCGGTTTCCAAGGCCATACGTCCATGCGCATCACCCGCACGCTGCTGGGGCTCGCCCTGGCCGCGGCCGCACCCGCCGCCGCGCAGGCGCCCGTCATCACCGAGCAGGGCGATCCCTCCGTTCGCGCCGACACCATCTACCGGCTGGCCGTGGACCCCGCGGACTACCCGGAAGAAGAGCACGTGCTGCTGCTGGACGACGGCGTGGTGCGCATGGAGCCCGACGGCACCGGCAGCCGCACCTACCGCTACGTGGTGCAGGTGCTCACGCAGGACGCGGCGGAGAACTGGGGCGAGCTGAGCTTTGGATGGGACCTCAAGCGCGAGCGCTTTCGCCTGAACTGGGTGCGGGTGATCGACGCGGCGACCGGCCGGGTCATCAGCGACAAACCCGTGCACGACCAGGAGAGCCTGGCGCCGGTAGACTTCGATGCGCCCGTATACACCGACCAGCAGACGCGCCGCGTCTCCCTGGGCGGCGTGCAGGCGGGCGTCATCGTGGACTACAGCTACACCACGGAGACGGTGCAGCCGGTGCTGGCGGGCGACTGGCTGGGCGGCTGGAGCATCCACACGGGCGTGCCCACCCTGCGCTCGCGCTACATCCTGGACGTGCCGGCGGACTACCAGCCGCGCATTCAGGAAGAGAACCTCACCTTCCGCCGGCGCGAGCAGGTGCGCAATGGCCGGCGCGTGTACACCTGGGCGGTGAACGACCTTCCCAAGATCGAGCCCGAGCCGTTCGCGGCCATGGACTCCAACAAGGTGTACATGAGCCTGGCCTTTGCCGGGCGCACGGAGTGGGCGGACGTGGCGCGCTGGTACGCCGGGCTCTCGGCGGAACGCTACACGCTGACGCCGGAAATCGAGGCGCGGCTGGCGGAGGTGGTGAAGGACGCGCGCACGCTGGACGATTCCCTGCGCGCGGTGCACCGGTGGGTGGCGCAGGACTTTCGCTACGTCTCGCTCTCGCTGGGAATCGGGGGATACCAGCCGCGCACGCCGGAAGAGGTGCTGCGCACGCAGTACGGCGACTGCAAGGACAAGGCGACGCTCTTCATCGCCCTGGCGCGGCGGATGGGGGTGAACGCGCATCCCGTGCTGCTGAACTCGTACGGCGGGGTGGATGCGACCATGCCCTCCGTCAACCAGTTCAACCACATGATCGCGGCGGTGGAGCGGCCCGGCGGCGGCTACACGTACCTGGACCTGACGGCGGACCTGATTCCCTGGGGCGAGATCAGCCCCAGCTACCAGGGCGCCTTCGGCCTGGTGGTGCACCCCGACGGGCGCGGCGAGCCCATCACCTTCCCGCGCGACGACCCCTCGCGCAACCGCATGGAGTCGCTGCTGGCGGGCGAGCTGGCGGAGGACGGCACCTTCAGGGGAATGTTCACCACCACCAGCACGGGGTCGCTGCAGTACGGGCTGCGCGGCGCCTTCTCGTCGCGCATCAGCCCCAGGGACCGGCAGGAGATCACGCGCAACATGGCCCAGAACGTGTTCGAGGGCGCGCGCGGCGACAGCCTGGAGATCTTCGACGGCAAGGACCTGCGCGCGGTGCCCCGCACGCGCCTGTGGCTCAGCGGCGGGCGCGCGGCCACGCCGTCCGGCGGCACGCTGATCCTCACGCTCCCCTTCGGCAACGGCTCCACCCGCGAGCTGATCGCCAACCTGGAGGCGCGCGAGGGGCCGCGCCGCTTCGACATCGACGTGGCGGACGTCATCGGCCCCATCGAGACGGTGACGGAGTACCGCGTCACCCTGCCGGAGGGGTACCGCGCCCGGCTGCCGCGCAACGTGGTGGCGGAGAGCGTGTTCGGCCGCTACACGGCGGAGTTCACGCAGGAGGGGCGCGAGCTGCGCGTGGTGCGCCGCGCCAGCGGCCGCATCGGTACCGAGCCCGGGGACCGCCTTCCCGAGCTGCTGACCTTTCTGCGCGACATGAGCAAGGACGACGTGCAGTTCATCGTCGTGGAGCCCGCCGAGGGCTGACCGGGCGGCAGACGGGTCTCACGCGGAGACGCGGAGGGCGCGGAGATCCTCTCTCCGCGC
>DATABT010000083.1:0-1870 GCA_036259455.1 Longimicrobium sp.
ATCTACTTCTATCGCCTGATGCTGGGGCGGCTGGACGAACGCACGGGGATGATCAGCGGGTGACACCAAACCCGCCGGGAGGGGGAGAAGTGTCAACCATCATCCCGGGCTGTTCTGTCAACCATCATCCCGGTTGCACAGTCCGGGTTTTTGGGCGGGGCTCGTTGCGTTCCGGAATCCGTCCACCTGTCCGGGGTCATCCATCACGCACGTTGATCCATCAGGGGGTAGCGCGGGGTTGACCATGGTCGGCGGCGGGCCTACGTTCGGCGCCGGGGCCAGGCCCGCGCGAAGCCGCATCCACCGAACCCCGGTCCGACCGTCCGACGCCGCAGATGATCCAGGCCGACTCCCTCTCCTTCCAGGCGATCCGGAACGAGTGGGCCGAGCGCTTCAACGGGCCGGAGCTGGCCGCCACGGGTGGACGCATCCTCGCCGCGTTCGTGGTGGCCTGGCTGGCGTACTGGGGACTCATCCTGGTGCTGCGGCGCATCGAGCGCTCGCTGGAAAGCTCGGCCAGCGGCAGCCTCAGCGCCCAGGAGCAGCGCACCCGCACGCTCATCAGCCTGCTGCGCAGCGTGGGCGTGGTGCTGATCGTCGTGATGTTCATCTTCATGACGCTCAACGCACTGGGCGTGCAGCTGGGGCCGCTGCTGGCCGGCGCGGGCGTGGTGGGCCTGGCCGTCTCGTTCGGCGCGCAGTCGCTGGTCAAGGACGTGATCAGCGGGCTGTTCATGCTCTTCGAGAACCAGTTCGGCGTGGGCGACGTCATCCGCATCGAGGGCGTGAGCGGCGCGGTGGAGAAGATGACGCTGCGCGTGGTGGTGCTGCGCGACGTGCACGGCGTGGTCCACATCGTTCCCAACGGGCAGATCACCAAGGTGAGCAACCTTACGCGCTCGTGGGCGCGCGTGGTGCTGGAGGTGGGGGTCGCGTACAAGGAAGACCCCGACCGCGTGATGGAGGTGCTGCGCGACGTGGGACGGGAGCTGTACGAGGATGCGGACTGGAAGCCGCTGCTGCTGGAGCCGGTGGAGGTGCCCGGCATCGAGATGTTCGCGGCCTCGGCGGTGAACGTGCGCGTGACCGTGAAGACCCTGCCCCTGAAGCAATGGGACGTAGCGCGCGAGCTGCGGCGGCGCATCAAGCTGCGCTTTGACCGCGAGGGAATCGAGATCCCGTTCCCCCACCAGAAGGTGCAGTTCGAGGGCATGCACCCGGCGCTGGCAGGCGCGGGAACGGCGGCACCCCGTACGGACGACGCGGAGGCAGACGATGGCCCGGAGTAGCAGGCGATGTAGGACGGCCCCCTGCTAGACACGGCCACCCGGCACGGGCGCCCGCCGCCCGCGCGCGACCATCGACTGCCAATCCCGGACACAAACATGCCGCTCCGCTTCTACAACACGCTCACCCGCAGAGAAGAAGAGTTCGTCCCCCTCCAGGAAGGAAGGGTGGGGATGTACGTCTGCGGGCCCACGGTGTACGCGCCGCCGCACATCGGCAACATGCGCACGTTCTTTTTCGCGGACGTCCTGCACAGGTACCTCGAGTATCGCGGCTACGAGGTGCGGTTCGTGATGAACCTCACAGACGTGGACGACAAGACCATCCGCGGCGCGCTGGCCAGGGGCGTGCCGCTGAACGAGTACACGCAGCCCTTCGTCGACGACCTGTTCCGCAACTTCGAGCGGCTGGGGATCCAGCAGGCGGACGTGCATCCGCGCGCCACGCACTACGTGGAGGGGATGATCGACGTCATTCGCCGGCTGGAGGAGCGGGGCCTCGCCTACGAAGCGGAGGGCTCCGTCTACTACGACATCTCGGAGTTCGCGGACTACGGCAAGCTGTCGAAGGTGGACGTGAGCGC
>DATABT010000084.1:0-2938 GCA_036259455.1 Longimicrobium sp.
GGGCCCGCCGCGCGCAGGCCGGCGCCGGAGGATGAGTGGCGGCCGGGCGTGGTGGCCTGGCTGGTGGCGCAGATGGGCGGCGAGGTGAGGCAGCGCCTGGTCTGCGTGCTGGGCGGGCAGGGAATCGAGATCCGCGTCCCGGCGAATGTCCCCTGAGGAGCGAAACGGGGCCCGCGGCCGAGATTTTTCTTGACAATACCGCGAGAGCGCCTTATTTAGGGCGCCAAGAACGGCAACAATCCTCCGCAAGTGGCCCCTCGGCGAGCCAGCCCGCGCGAAAGAGCAGTCCTTTCCCCGCGTACGTCACGGTTCCGCAGGATCAGCACGACCACACCACGGAGAGAGGCCCGGCGACCGGGGCATGCGTGTGCCCGGCGGCCGGATTGCCGCAGAACTCTGCGCCCGCAGGGCGCACAGCCCGCGTGCCGGACGGTCCGGTGCCGGGAACCACGGCGCGGCTCCGTCCGCGCCAGGCACATGCTCACCGCAGCAGCAGGAGTAGGAGATGTCCCGTTCGACCGGGAAGGTTAAGTGGTTCAATGACGCCAAGGGCTTCGGCTTCATCGAACGCGAGGGTGGCAGGGACCTGTTCGTCCACTTCTCGGCCATCAAGGCCGAGGGCTTCAAGTCGCTCACCGAGGGCGAGATGGTGGAGTTCGACATCGTGGACGGCCCCAAGGGCCCGGCCGCGGAGAACGTGGTCCGGGTCGGCTCCTGAGCTGTCGTGAGCAGGGATCTCCCTGCGAGCGGTTGGCAACGCACGCGAACGCCGGTTCCCGCAAGGGAGCCGGCGTTCGTGTTTCTGATGCCCAGTGCCCGGTGCCCAGGGTCATTATCAGTACCTACTGGGCCCTTGAACCTGGGCACTTTTCAACGCGGGCCCTGCCGGGGATCGGATTCCCGGAAGTCGCGGGGGTGGCCTTCGGGCGGCAGGCCCCCGATGCGGCGGACGTACTTCACCACCTCGATGGCCATCGCGCGCAGGAAGCCGGCCTCGCGCGCGTCGGGATCTGCCCGGCGGATGATCTCGCGCAGGGTGCGCATCACCGACTCCGTCTGCCGGCTCTTGAAGAAGTCCACCGTCCACAGCGCCGCTTCCGCGTCAACGAACAGCTTTTCCAGCAGCTCGATGGAGGCGGGGGGCGCGTCGCGGCGGGGCGGGCGGAACCCCTGCGCCCCCCCGACGGCCTCCATCCACAGCTCGTACGCCATCACCAGCACCGCCTGCGCCAGGTTGAGCGACGAGTGCTCGCTGGTGGGGATGATGCAGGTGCGGTGGCACAGGTCCAGGGCCTCGTTGCTGAGCCCGTGGTCCTCGCGCCCGAAGAGGAGGGCGACGGGCCCCGCCTGTTCCGCGACCGCGTCCGCCGCGCGCGTCAGCAGCTCCGGCGCCAGCGAACGCGGCCGGGCGACGGCGCGCTTGGCCCGGCGGGAGCGCGCCGTCATCCCCACCACGTACGAGCAGTCGCCCAGCGCGGAAAGGAGGGTATCGTGGATCTCCGCGCGCTGCACCACGTCCGCGGTGCCGTGCGCGATCCCCTCGATGCGCCACGGATCCCATTCCACGGGCTGGATGAGGCGCAGCCGCGACAGGCCGAAGTTCTTCATCGCCCGCACGGTGCCGGCGATGTTCACGTAGTCCTGCGTCTGCCACAGGACCACGACGATGCCCTCCAGCGCCGCGCGCGCCGCGTTCCCCGCCGCCTCTTCCGCGGCTTCGTCCGTCTGCCCCGCCCGCTCCGTCTCGCTCACGGTCTCCTTCGTTCCGATCGATCGGCTGATGCCCCCTCCCCTGCCCCTCCCCGCGCACACCCCGCCGGGAGGGGGGAGAATCACGCGAGGCATCCACCCCGCCGGAGTGGATGCCTCGTCTCGCGGGGAGAGCGGACGACGTCCGCCCGCTATTCCCTATTCCCTATTCCCTATTCCCTATTCCCTATTCCCTATTCCCTATTCCCTATTCCCTATTCCCTGCCGTTAAAGCTCCCGCCCGGGCCCCGGCGCCCGCGTCCGCACCGCGTCGTCGTCGTCCCGGTCCCGGCGGGGCATCAGCTCGCCGGGGTTCACCCCCATGCGCGCGGACATGCGGCCCAGCAGCACGCGGGCGGCGCGCACGTCGTGGCCCACGTCGATGAAGAGGAGCGTAAGATCGCCGGCGCCCCAGAGCATGGCGGCCAGCACGCCGCCTTGGATGACCTCGGCCAGCAGGTTGAAGCCCGCGCCCATCCCCTCGTAGATGAGCCCGGCGACCACCTCGGCGATGATGGCGACGATCACGATCATCGCCACGATCTTGAAGAGCCGCGCCACGTACTGCAGCCCGATGTACGGCTCCGTGTCTTCGGTGCGGATGGCGCCCGGGTCGCGGCGCACCTCGCGCTCCACCTCGGGCCCGTCGCCGCCGCGGGCCGGCTCCACGCGGATGTCCGCCCCCGGCGCGCGGGACGGCTCCTGCACGCGGCCCACCGCCTCTTCCTGGGCGCGGTTCCACTGGTCCCGCGGCCGCTCCCCCGCCTCGTCCTCGCGATGCATCGTCCGCCTCCCCCTGGTTCGTGCCGGTTCGTCCCGCCTGACCGCCTCTCGCCGTCCCTTCACCTCCGCCGCCGCTCGGGGACGAACAGGTGCGCGTCCGTCACCCCCACCCGCCGCGCCGTCTCCGCCGCCCACTCCAGCCGGGCCACCTGGTGCGCCCGGTGCCCGTCGCTCCCCAGCGAGAACCGGACCCCGGCCTGCAGCGCCTTGCCCAGCAGCCGGTCGTGGGGAAGACGGTAGCGGTTACTGATCTCCAGCGCCACCCCGCTTTCCGCCAGCGCCTCCACGTAGCGGTCCTCGCGCTCCGCCGTCCACCAGGCGTCCACGTCGTCCTCCATCTCGTACAGCGCGGGCGGGGTGAGCGTGCTGTGCGCGGCGATCTGGATCGGCATCGTGCGCACCATGC
>DATABT010000085.1:0-6228 GCA_036259455.1 Longimicrobium sp.
GCGGCAAGATGGCGGGCTCCGCGCCGGAGCGGCTGAAGCCGCCGCAATAAGGGCGGAAAGCCCCGCAAACTCCGCGGGGCTCCAACTGCGCGACCGCCGCTCCAGTGCACGGGGGCGGCGTTCTGCACGAGCCCGGCGCAGGCGGACATCACGTTTTCATTTACAGCGATTTCAATCGCCGCGCGCGTGGGGAGATTGTCGAACGCACGCGAACCCCCCCTGCCCCCTCCCTCCCCCGGGGTTGGGGCGGGGGCGCAGCCGTCGCGAGGAACGAGCGAAAGGCCTGGCGCCGGAGAGGGCCCGCCGTGCACCCTCGGAATCCGCAGGCTGGCGGAGCGAACGGATGCGCGGCTACCTTCGAGATCCGCCATCCGCGCCCCTTCCGCATCCTCTCCCGCGAATGTCCTCCGTCGCACCCGCCGCCGGACCGGCCGCATCCGCACCGCAGGCTCCCCGCCGCGGGTTGCTGCGCGTGCTGGGCGTCACCTTCGGGCTGGCGGTGACCATCGGCAACACCATCGGCGCGGGGATCCTGCGCACGCCGGGGCAGGTGGCGGAGCAGCTTCCGTCCACGGCGCTGTACCTGGCGGTGTGGGTCGGGGGCGCGCTGTACGCGCTGCTGGGCGCCGTCTCCCTGGCGGAGCTGGGGACGATGCTGCCGCGCTCCGGCGGACTGTACGTCTTCGCGCGGCACGCGCTGGGGCGCTACGCCGGCTTTCTGGTCGGCTGGGCGGACTGGGCGGCCACCGCCGGGAGCGCCGCCGCCGTGGCCGTGGTGCTGGGTGAGTACGTGGCCGGGCTGGTTCCCGCCCTGGCCGGACGCACCGTGCCCGTGGCGATGGCGGCGGTGGTGGGCTTCGCGGCGCTGCAGTGGCGCGGAGTGAAGACGGCCGGCGCCGCGCAGACGCTCACCAGCGCGGCCAAGGCGCTGGTGCTGCTGGCGCTGGTCGCGGCGTGCTTCGTCCTCCCCGTGAGGTCGCCCGCGCCCGTCGCGGCGGCGGCCGCCATCCCGGCGGGGGGCGCGCTGCTGGCGGCCGTCATCGTGGCGCTGCAGGGCGTCATCTACACCTACGACGGGTGGACGGGCGTCATCTACTTCTCCGGAGAGCTGGAAGACCCCGGCCGCGACGTGCCGCGCTCGATGATCGGCGGGGTGCTGGCGGTGGCGGCCATCTACCTGCTGCTGAACCTGGCCTTCCTCCACGTGGTCCCCGTCGCCGCGCTGGCGGGGGAGCCGCTGGCCGCCGCCGCCGCCGCGCGCGGGGTGATCGGCCCCGCGGCGGACACCATCATCCGCGTGATCCTGGTCATCGGACTGCTGAGCGCCGTGAACGCGCTGGTGCTCATGGCCTCGCGCGTCGCGTACGCCATGAGCGCGGACGGGCTCTTTCCCCGCGCCGGCGCCACCGTCAACCGCGGCGGCACGCCCACGGTCGCCCTGGCGGCCAGCGTGGGCGTCGCGCTGGCGTTCATCGCCACGGGAACCTTCGACGCCATCATCGCCGTGCTGGCGTTCTTCTTCGTGGCCGAGTACATCCTCGCCTTCATCTCCGTCTTCGTCCTCCGCCGGCGGGAGCCCGAAGCTCCGCGTCCGTTCCGTGCGTGGGGATATCCGTGGACCACGGGGCTGGCCATCGCCGCGTCCACGGCGTTCCTGGCCGGCGCCGTGGCCAGCGACACGCGGAACAGCCTGTACGCGCTCGCGCTGCTGGCCGCCAGCTACCCCGCATACCTGCTCGCGACCCGATGGATCGACCCGACCCCGCCGTCTACCTGACCGCCGAAGCGCCCGCCGCGCCGCCCCAGGGGCCCGTACAGCGGCTGCATCCCCGCGTGGTTTCGCTCTGGCGGACGACGGGGGCGCTGTGGGGTCTGTTCTGGACGGGGGCCATGGCGGCGGCCGTGGCGCTGCTGGACCGGCCCCTGGCCCTGGCGGTTCCCGTCGCCGCGCTCTGCCTGGCGTGGGTCGTCTGGGTGCCGCAGGCCCGCTACCGCCACTTCACGTACCAGGTGGGCGAGGTGGACGTGCGGGTGGCGCACGGCTGGTGGACGCGCCACGTGGCCGTGGTGCTGCACTCGCGCATTCAGCACGTGGACACGCGGCAGGGACCCGTGGAGCGGGCGACGGGGCTGGCCACCGTCGTCATCTACACGGCGGGGAGCGTGGGGGCGATGGTGGCCATTCCCGGGCTGGAGCAGCGCTACGCGGAGGCGCTCCGCGACACCCTGGCGCACCTGAGCGGGACGGATGATGCCGTCTGACGCGGCCGCCGCCCGCTCGCTGGACGACGCGCGGCGGCTGCACCCGCTGACGCTCCTGTTTTCGGCGTTCTCCATCGCGCGGCAGATGATCTGGCCCGCGCTGGCGGGCGGTTTCGGGCTGGGCGACGGCCAGCTGGGGCGGATGGTGCCCATCGTCATTGCCGTGCTGGCGGTGCCGGCGCTGCTGGGCGCGGCCGCCAAGTACGCCCTGTACCGCTGGCGGGTGGACGCGGACGAACTCCTGCTGCGCTCCGGCGTCCTGAACCGCCAGAACCGCGTGATCCCGCTGGCGCGCGTGCAGAACGTGGAGGTGCGGCAGAGCCTGGCGCAGCGGATGCTGGGCGTGGCGGAGCTGCGCGTGGAGACGGCGGGGACCGGGCAGGAGGCCGAGGCCAAGCTCTCCGTCCTGGCCCTGGCGGAGGCACAGGCCGTCCGCGCGGACCTGCTCGCGCGGCGCCGCGGCGGGGCTCCGGAGGCGGAGGGGGCGGATGCCGCCGGCCGGGCCGCCGCCGCGCCCCTGGCCCGGCTCTCCACGTGGGACCTGCTCCTCGCCGGCGCCACGGCCAACGAGGCGGGGGTGATCGCGGCCGCGGCGGCGGGCCTGCTGCAGTTCGCCGACGAGCTTCCCGGCGAGGCGTTCGAGGCCGCCGTCGACACCGCGGTGGAGCAGGTGCGCGGCGCCGTGGCGATCGTCGTCCTGGGCGGGCTGGTGGCGCTGCTGCTGGTGGGGTGGATGATCTCCATCGCCGGCGCGGTGGTGCGCTTTCACGGCTTTACCCTCTCCGTGGACGGCGGGGAGATGCGCAAGCGCTACGGCCTGCTGACGGTGCACGAGGCCAGCGTGCCGCTGGGGCGCGTGCAGGCCATTCGCGTGGAGGAGACCTTTCTGCGCCGCTGGCTGGGCCTCGCGTCGCTGATGATCGAGACGGCCGGCGGCACTCCCGGCCAGGCGGGCGGCGCGGAGGCGTTCGTCCCCATCGCGCGGACCCGCGACGTGGGACGGCTGGTGCGCGGCATCTTTGGCGACGCGCAGGTGGACGGCGTGGAACTGCAGCGCGTGCACCCCAAGGCGGAGCGGCGGCTGCGGCGGCGCTACCTCGTCAACTTTCTCGTCTTCGTCTGGACGCCGTTCTGGGTGACGCGCTGGTTCGACGTCCAGCCCGGCGGGATGATGGCGCCGTACGTCGCCGCGCTGCTGCCGCTGCCCTTCCTCATCGCGCGGTGGCAGTACCGGAACCGCGGGTGGGCGCTGCCGCCGGGCTACGTGATGGCGCGCAGCGGGGTGGTGAACCGCGTCACCTGGATCGTCCCCGACCGCAAGCTGCAGACGCTGCACGTGCGCGAAACCTTCTTCCAGCGGCGGCTGGGCCTCGCCACCGTGGTCGTGGATACGGCGGCCGGCGGACGGCAGGCGGCCGTCGTCGACCTCGCCAGTTCCACCGCCCGCCGCCTGCTGGAGGAGCTGGCGGTGCGCGCCCGCGCTGCGTCGCGGCGGCGCGACCCGGAAGCGGCGGGGGTGGGGAATGATGGCGGAATCGCCTCGGCTCCGTCTCCGGGTATGGAGCCGGCCACGGAGGGTGAGGGCGGGCCTCTCGCATGAGCGGCTGAAGCCGCCGCAACGCCAGCGAAAAGCCCCGCTCACTGCGCGGGGCTTCAACACCGGGGCCGGCTTTGTGCGCGGGCGTGGCGTACGGCGTCACACACGCAGGGGCGGAGGGCGCGCGGAGAACGCTCGTCTCCAGGCTCACCGCGTCTTCGTATGAGTTGAGATATCAGTCTGTGCGGATCAATCCGCGCGGCGGGTCGGCTTTTCTTCTACGGCGGACGGCTGCGGCGCCGCGACCGTATCGTCCTTGACCAGGAGATCCTCCCGCCCCATCTCGTCGATGATCGTTTCGCTGATCGCCGTCTCGTCCGCCGAGGGGTGCTGCTTCTTCGCGTGGTCCGGCGGCATCGGCATGGTGGACGACGTCACCGGCTGGGGCGTTCCGATGTCCGGCGCATCCGCCGGGCCGAACGCCAGGTCGCGGATCAGCACCGTAAGCGGCACCGCCAGGATCGCCCCCGTGGCCCCCAGCACCCACGCCCAGAAGATCACGGAGAGAAAGCTCAGCAGCGCCGAGATCTTCATCTCCCGCCCCACGAAGCGCGGGCCGATCACGTTGTCGATGACGTTGTTGATGACCTGGTAGCCGACCAGGACGATCACCGCCGCCGGCCACCCCTTTTCCACCAGCGCCAGCAGCGTGGGCGGCACCAGCGACAGCGTGAAGCCGATGTTGGGCACAAAGCTCAGCAGGAACGACAGCACGCCCCACAGCAGCGCGTAGTCAACGCCCATCGCCTCCAGGAGGATGTAGTCCAGCACGGCGGCGATCAGGCCCAGCACCGCGCGGACGCCCATGTAGCCGCGGATGGTTTCCGAGAACGCCAGGAACCGCGCCGCCAGCGGGCTGTGATCGCGCGAGCGGATGGATGCGCGGCGCTCCAGCTCCCACATGCCGCCCAGCATGAACGCGAAGATGAAGAACGTCAGCGCCAGGTTGCTGAGCCCGCTGGCGATGGACCCGGACGCGTTCAGCACGAACCGCCCGACCTCCGGGCCCCGCAGCGCGCCTTCCAGGTACGCCCCCGCGTCGATCCCCTCCTCGGCCAGCCGTGCGGAGATCTGCGCCACCAGCCCGCTCAGCCGGTCGCCGTACTGCGGCAGCTGCAGCGCCAGCTGGCGCAGCGACACGCCCACGAACGCGACGAGCAGCAGACCCGCGAGCACCACGGCCAGCACCACCAGCCCCACGGCCGCGCCGCCGGCCACCCCCCAGCGCCGCAGCCTGCGGGTGAGCGGCTGAAAGAGCAGGGCGAGGAACCCGGCCATCAGCATCGGGTTCAGAATCCCCGACGCCGCCCGCAGCCCCGACACCACGATCACCACGCACGCCATGCCCAGCAGCCACGGCAGGGGACCGCGCTTCGTCAGACTCATGGATGTCGTCATCGGAGGGATGGTCCAGGGGCTAGTGGGTGGGACTCCGGCCGGGTGGCACAGGGGAGTCATATAAGATGGCACACGCAGAATCTGGAGACAATGAACACTTTTCGGCTCCTGTTCCGCCACCGACGAACGCAAGTGGGCGCAAGGGTTTTCGCGAAAAAAGTGATCGACAAGAACAGTTGACGGCGGACGCTCCGGACGGGTATGCTTGGCTCGCGTGCAGTGCCCACGGCCAATTCCGGGAGGTGATGATGGCGCAGCAGGTGGAGGACGTGCGGGAGCGCCTGAGCGCTGATAACGAGCAGGTGCTGAGCGAGGAAGAGATCCTCCGCCGGGCCGGCGTGTCGATCCCGACGATGCGGGATATTGCGCCTTTCCGCCCCGGGCCCCGCCGGCCGCGCTGGCTGGCGTTCCTGCTGCGTATTCTGGCGGTTGGCTGATCCGCGGCGGGCATTTTGTACTTCATCGATTCGAGCGCCCTCGTGAAGGCGTACGTCTCCGAGCCCGGCAGTCCGGCCGTCAAGACGGTGCTCGCCAGCCTGGAGGGGTCCATCTACATCTCGAGTGTGGTCGCGATCGAGACTGCTGCCGCGATGGCGCGGCTGAGACGTACGCAGGACATCCGGCACACCGTGTATGCGCGGGGGCGCGAAGATTTGCTCAATCACTGCAAGACGCGCTTTCACGTCGTTCACCCGCCCGCGGCGGTGGTCAATCGAACGCTGGGGATGATCGACGCGTACAGGATGCGCAGCGCCGGCGGTTCGGACCTGCTGCACATCGCGACCGCGGAGTACATCCAGACGCTTCTCCCGCGCGAAACGCTTTCCCTGATGTGCTGTGACGACGGGCTGCGGAGCGTCGCGGAGGAGCGGGGTTTCGACGTTTTCGATCCGGTGCGTGATCCGCTCCCCGCGGGGCTGCTGCCGGCGGGCGGCGGAGAGGGATAGCACGACGAGTGGGCCCGGCGATCG
>DATABT010000086.1:0-16617 GCA_036259455.1 Longimicrobium sp.
ACTGTCATTTCGAAGGAGGCGCCTGCGTGACCGCTGCCGGTGCAGGAACCCATGGCGCCGACTGAGAAATCTACTCGCCCGGGCAGGTGCCACGCCCCGCTCGACGGCCCTCGCCCGAATGGGTCTTTCTTTTCAGGGAGCCGCCGCGCAAGTCCTTGTCGATGCACGATGTACGGCGGCGACCGCAGGACCTTGCCGGCAATGCCACAGGCCCGCTTCGGTGCGAGGGACCTTCGCAAGGTCCTTCGGTCGCGCCCAGGACGTTGTGCACCATGGAGTTCCGCGAGGGCGCTCCCTCCCAGGGCTGAGAATGCCGCCTCGACAGGAACCCTGGCCGTCCGCAACAAACCGGCTTCTGCTGTGATGAAAGGCGCCCCGCTCTACAGGCGCTGAATGGAAAGAAACTCTGGACGAGCCCGGAGCGGAGAACGGGTCAACAGCACGGGTGAGTAGATTTCTCGGTCGGCGCCATGGGTTCCTGCACCGGCGGTGATCACGCGGGCGCCTCCTTCGAAATGACAGCCTGGGCGTCAGCGACTTTCAAGGTAGGGGTGCGCGCCGCGCCGGATGACTCCGGGTGACATCACCTGCTTTTCGGTAGATGAACACCTGGACACGCTCTGAGGCCCGCCACTGGCCCCGGCTCGCGGCCGCCGATAGTCTTTGCCGCCATGCGGACACTCGACGTGGCGGTGATCGGCGGCGGGCAGGCGGGGCTGGCCGCGGGCTTCTACCTGCGGCGGACGGCGCTGTCGTGGGCAATCCTGGACGCGCAGGAGGGCCCCGGCGGCGCCTGGACGCGCACGTGGGACAGCCTGCGCCTGTTCTCGCCCGCGCGCTTCAGCTCGCTTCCCGGCTGGCTGATGCCGGCCGGAGCGGAGGAGTATCCCTCGCGCGGCGAGGCGGTGGACTACCTGGCGCGCTACGAGGCCCGCTACCAGCTCCCCGTGGAGCGCCCGGTGGACGTGCGCGCCGTCCGCCGGGCGGAGGAGGGCTTCGTGCTGGAGACGGACCGCGGAGAATGGCGCGCATCCGCCGTCGTCAGCGCGACGGGAAGCTGGGCGCGGCCGTACATCCCCGACATCCCCGGCCGTGAGCTGTTTCGCGGAATCCAGCTTCACTCCGCGGAGTATCGCGCGCCGGACGCGTTCGCCGGCAAGCGCGTGCTGGTGGTGGGGGGCGGCAACTCGGGGGCGCAGATCCTGGCGGAGCTTTCGCGCGTCGCCGACACCGGGTGGGTAACGCTCGCCGATCCCACCTTCCTGCCGGACCACGTGGACGGGCGCTACCTCTTCGACCAGGCGACGGAGCTCTATCGCGCGCAGAAGGAAGGGCGCCCCCCGCCGCCGCCCGCCGACCTGGGCGACATCGTGATGGTGCCGCCCGTGCGCGAGGCCCGCGACCGCGGCGTTCTGCGCGCCGTCCGCCCGTTCGTGCGCATGACGGAGCGCGGCGTCGTCTGGCCCGGGGGGCGGGAGGATGCGGTGGATGCGGTGATCTGGTGCACCGGCTTTCGCCCCGCGCTGGACCACCTGCGGCCGCTGGGCGTGGTGGAGCCGGACGGCCGCGTGCTCGTCCAGGGCACGCGCTCCGTCCGCGAGCCGATGCTGTGGCTGGTGGGCTACGGCAACTGGACGGGCTTTGCCTCCGCCACGCTCATCGGCGTGGGCCGCGGCGCCCGGGCGACGGTGGAGCAGATCGCCGCCGCGCTTGGCCCGGCGAACGGAGGGGAAGGGCAGGGCGGATGAAAATGCGAAGCGCCCGGAGTGAACAAGACTCTGGCGCACGTGGCCGCGGGTGATTAGACTCGCGGGATGGACTGGGCTCTCGACGCATTCAGCTGGCTCGCGCCGGATCTGCTCTCGGCGATCCTCGTCACCCTTGGCGAGATCGCCGTACTGGCCCTGTTCATAAAAAAAAACGCCATAGGAAAGTAACTACAGTGACCGCGCGCTGAGGCGCCAGAATCTGTGTGATCCACCTGCGGGACGCGGTCCGGGCCGGGGGCAATCATCCCCCGGCCCGCATTTTTCGTTGCGCACGGCGTGTACTTGCCGGTGGCGGGAACGAGCGGGAGGGGGAAGGGGAGCAGGGGATGAAGAGGAGGAGGCCCACCAGAGAAGAGCTGATCGCGGCGGGCGCGCGAACGCTGCCGGACGTGATCGCGCCGGGGCTGCGGGTGCTGTTCTGCGGAATCAACCCGGGGCTGTACACGGCGTGGGCGGGGCACCACTTCGCGCGGCCGGGGAACCGCTTCTGGAAGGCGCTGCACGCGGGCGGATTCACCCCGCGGGTGCTGGACCCGTCGGAGGAGCAGCAGCTGCTGGAGTTCGGCTGCGGCATCACCAACGTGGCGGACCGCCCCAGCGCCGCCGCCGACGAGCTCTCGCGCCAGGAGCTGATCGAGGGCGGCCGCAGGCTCGCGGAAAAGGTGGAGCGCTTTCATCCGCGCTGGCTGGCGGTGCTGGGCCTGGGCGCCTACCGCACCGCCTTCGCGCGACCCAATGCCACCTTCGGACCGCAGCAGGAGACCATCGGTGGCGCGCGCGTGTGGGTGCTGCCGAACCCGTCGGGCCTGAACGCCCACTACCGCCCCGCCGACTTCGGCCGCCTGTTCGGCGAGCTGCGCCGCGCCGCGTGGAAAGAGTGACGGTCTCCGCGCCCCGCATCATCCACAGTTCCGGAAACCGATTGGCCTCACACGGAACCAGCACAGGAATCCGCATGACAAAACCGCTCGATTCCTTGGTGTTCCGGGAGACCAACCCGATTCCTGAGTCTGGAAGGCCCTACTTTGCCGCCCGACCTGGCCCAAAGGCGCCGATCCGCGCGACATGAGCACGACGGCGAGCCTGGTGACGCGGGCCGCCGCCGTCCAAACCCCCCAGGGGGTACGGCGTGGAGTCAGTTGCCACCCAGTAGATTTCCACCGCCCCGGGGAGTGGAGTCAGCCGCCGGCTGAGCAGCGTCGTACCAGGTCTTCCCGATGTTCGCAGGCGGTTCGCGGACGCCCAGCGGCGATGAGCACGCCGCGGGTCCGAGGGCAATCAGGAGCAGGCCGACGCGGATTGGTCTGTACACGCGTGCTCTTCCGTTCGGGTGGTGATGGCACCCCGAGTCTTCCGATGGAAGGCTCGATTTGATCGTTGCGCCGAAAGCAAAGACATTTCAGGCTGTAGACGCGTACGGGGATCGGCGCGTACAATACGCGACGTTTGTCGCGCCCGTGTCGGGCCGCCCCGTGTACCTCCGCCGCCTACTTCATGTCGCCCAAGCGCCGCCGCAATCGGGCCGAACTGCCGCCGTCTCCGGTGGAGCTCGCGTACCCGCTCGCGGTCCCCGACGCCACGGTGCTTGGCGCCGTTATCCTGTACGACGCCCCGGAATCGTTCGCGCTGCACGTGCTCCGGGCGGTCCAGCTCGTCTTTGCATGGGCCGCCGGGCCCGATGCGTCCGGCGCGGTGTTCGACGCCGAGGACCTGGACGCGTGGGAAGTCTCCGTGCTGCGGACGCGGGACGTGGATGAGGCGCTCTGGGCACCGGTTTCCGTCATCGCTGGGGAGCTGGCGCGTCCCTCCGAAGTCGATCCCGAGCGGCTGGCGCACGCCTGCCTGGCGGTCTCGGACTGGGCCCTGGGATGCGATGCACACGGTACCGCGGTCCTGTTCGCCGAGGCTGCGGCGGTGGTGTGGCCGAACAACGCGCGCCTTGCCTGGATCGTCGGCAAGCTGCATCGCGAGCAGCATCAGTTTGGACGGGCGGAAACGTGGCTCCGCCGTGCCAGCCGCGTCGCGGTCTGGACGGGCGACTGGGAGCTTCAGGCGCAGGCGATCAACAGCCTGGCCAACCTGAAGGTGCATCTCGGCGACTTCGCCGGCGGCCGCGAACTGCTCCTGAGCGCCGAGCGCCTGGCCAAACGCAGGCGGTTGCGCGAGCGCCGCGCGAAAGTCCTGCACGATCTCTTCGTCGTCTCCACCTACACGGGTCAGTTCCAGGACGCCGAAGCGCACGCGACAGCGGCGTTTTCGGCTTACGGGCCCGATCATCCCGACCTCATCAACCTGGCGTTCGACGTTTCGCACTTCTGGAAACAACAGGGCCAGTTCGCGCGCGCGCTTGCGGTGCTCAAGGCGCTCCGGGGACGGTTTCCCGACGAGGACCGGCAGCTGCGCGTGCTGGCGAGTACGGCGCGCGCCGCGGGTGCAATGGGAGAGGTGGATACCTTCCATCGCGCGTGGACGGACGCCTGGGCGCTGTTGGATCGCGGAGTGGTGGATCACCTCCGTGCCGCTGCGCCGCTGGAACTCGGCCTCGGGGCGCTGAGCCTGGGCCTGTGGGATTACGCTGAGTATGCGCTGGTCACCGCCCGCGATGCGGCCGGGGAGTTGAGAGAAGGCGACACCCTTGCCGAGGCGGAAGCCTCGCTTGACCATCTTCAGCGGCGGCACGCCGCCGACCAGTCCATGCTGCAGACAGGAGCGGCTCTGCGTAGGAGCGCCGGAGGCTTTGCCGCCGAGCTCGCACAGTCCCTCAACGCCCAGGCGTCGGTACCCGCACCCGCGACCGACTGATTCCCCTGCGTGCCGGAGCCGATCAGTATCCCGCCGGATGTGCTTTCGGCGGGGGCTTCCTCACGCTCTGGCCCGCATCCGCTGTCGTTCCGAACCTGAGCAGCGTTGCCCGCGTCCGCCGCCGCATGCGGCTGTACCGGGTCCCTGGCATCGCACGCGGCGAGAGGAATGACGCTCGCTCCGTGGGCGTGCGAATCGCCGCATATTCAATCGTCTTTCAGGAGTGCGGTTGAACGCGTGTCTGAATCTCATCTACGTTCCCGACCCGATCATGATCCCTCCCGACACTTCCGCGGGTGTTGTTGCGGGTTCCGAGGGGGGCGTGCTGTCGTTTCGCAACTGGACGGGGCTGCTCGCGCCAGCGGTGCGCGGGGCGGCCAGCGGATTGGCTGCTTCGCATCCCGCGACTACGAGCACGGATGCGGACAACATGAACGTAAACCGGCGCATCTGGGACCTCCGGGGAGCACAGTGTGAACGACAATGGGCGCCCAAAAGTCGGCGGTCTCCCGTCCATTTGCAACACATCGATAGCCTGAAATGAGGCACCCGCCGCGCGACCTGCTGGTTCTGGAGGGGGAATTCTCCGGCTTTCCGCCGATGGTTGAGGGCTACGCCGTGCACGCGCTGCCCGGCTGGGCCGCGCTCGGCGAGCGGGTCCGGAGCGCGGCGCCGTCCGCCGTCGTTCTTGCGCGGACGGGTGGGGCGGGGGGGAACGCGGCCGCGCTCGTGGAACTGATCCGGGCGACACCGTCCGTCCCCGTGGTGGCCGCGGTGCCGTTCGCGCGGGCCACGGCGGCGCAGGTGCGCGCGCTGCTGGAGGCGGGGATCGCCGAAGTGGCGACCACGGCTGACGAGGTGCAGTTGGCGGCGCTCGTGCCCACGCTGCGCCGGGCTCACGCGCGCCCGCTGAAGCGGCGAATCGAGCAGCGCCTGCCCGTCTGGATGCCGGAGGACGCGCGCACGCTCATCCGCGCGGCCGCCGCGACGGTGGTGGACCGGGGCGGTCGCGAGGAGTTCGCGGGGATCTTTGGCGTCTACGAGCGCACGGTGGCCAACAAGTGCGCCGAGTTCAGGCTGCCGCCTCCGCGGCGCCTGCTGGGCTGGGTTCGCGTGCTCCTGGCGCTCGCCATGCTGGAGGAGCCGCGGCGCACGGTGCTGAACGTGGCGCTCACGTGTGGATACACGGACAACACGTCTCTCAAACGTGCCATCGAGAACTTCACCGCCTCGCCGGAACTCGGCTCCATTCGCGACCTGAGCTTCAACGACGCGTTCGACCGTCTCTCCGACGAGTTGCTGCGGCTGCGGCACGAAGGGCGGCGGCCTGGCTCCGGGGCGAGGGCCTGACTCGCGCGACAGGGAGAGAAATATCCGACGCAGCGGAGGGCCCGGAGATCGATTCTCCGCGCCCTCCGCGTCGTTTTCCGCTCTGCGCGTGGAGGATTCCGGACGTGGTGCCCCCGGCCACGAGGCGGATCAAAGCAATGCAACCCGGGGGTGGCGGGCTGGACGGCGCCTGTTCAAGCGTTTCTCGCCCGGCGGCCACCCGCGCGCGCCCGGACGCACGGGTCCGCGACTTGCGGCGGATGTTCCGATCGCGAACTCCTTCGCCCCGCGGTCCCTTCATCCCGCCCCGCCCATGGCCGAGCCGTCCGTCACCGCATCCACCATCGCCGTGCCGGGGCTGTCGCCGGACCTGGGCGGCGTGTACCGCGAGGTCCTGCGCAACTCCAGCGAGGCAATCGCCATCATCGACGCGCAGGGCCGGTACCTGGAGCAGAACGCCGCCCACCGCGCGCTGGTGGGCTACACGGACGACGAGCTGGCCGGCCGCACCCCCGCCATCCACCTGGGCGACGAGGCGTTCGCCGGGGTGGCGCGCGAGCTGGCCTGGCACGACCGCTTTCGCGGGGAGGTGCTCAGCACCACCCGCGACGGGCGCACGCTGATCGTGGAGCTTTCCGCGTTCACCGTGCGCGGCGCGGACGGCCGGGCGCTGTGCCACGTGGGCATCAAGCGCGACGTCACCGAGCGCCGCCGCGCCGAGCGCGAGCTGCAGCGGCGGTACGAGCAGCTGGGCATCCTGTACCGCATCACCGACGCCGTGGGCCGCGCGGGGGGGATGGACGAGATCTACGACGAGGCGCTGGGCGGGCTGGAGCGGGCGCTGGGGGCGCGGCGGGCCTCGGTGCTGCTGTTCGACGACGACGGGGTGATGCGCTTCAAGGCGTGGCGCGGCATCAGCGACGAATACCGGGCCGCGGTGGACGGCCACTCGCCGTGGAAGCGCGACACGGTCGATCCAAGGCCCATCACCATTCCCGATGCCGCCCAGGATCCGTCCCTCGACGAGCCGCTGCGGCGGACGGTGCTGGGCGAGGGGATCCGCGCGCTCGGCTTTTTTCCGCTCATCAGCCAGCGCCGGCTCCTGGGCAAGTTCATGCTCTACTACGACCAGCCGCACCCGTTTCCCGCCGAGGACGTGCAGCTGGCGCAGACCATCGCGGGGCAGGTGGCCGTGGCCATCGCCCGCAAGCGCGACGAGCAGGCGCTGCGCGAGCAGCTGGAGGAGCGGCGCCGCGAGGAGCAGGTGCAGCGGTTCCTGGCGGAGGCGGGAAGCCTGCTGGCGTCGTCGCTGGACGTGGACGCCACGCTGGCGGGCGTGGCGCGGCTGTGCACGGGCCTTCTGGCCGATTTCTGCGTGGTCGACGTGCTTGACGAGGGGAGCGGCCTGCGCAGGGTGGCCGCCGTGCACGCGGACCCCGCGCGCCAGCCGGTCACGGACGCGCTCCGGCCCTTTTCGCCGCACGCGGATCGCCACCCGGCCGTCCGCGCCCTGCGCTCGGGGCAGGCGCAGCGGGTGGAGCGCATCGACGACGACTACCTGCGGCGGATGGCGAACGGCGACACGCACCTGGACGTGCTGCGCCGGCTGGGCCCGTGCAGCGCGCTGGCCGTCCCCTTGCTGGCGCGCGGGCGCACGCTGGGCGTCATCACGCTGTGCATGGCCGATTCGGGGCGCACGTACACCGCCGCGGACCTGCACCTGGCGGAAGAGGTGGCCCGCCGCGCGGCGCTGGCGGTGGACAACGCGCGGCTGTACCAGGCGGCCACGTCGGCCAACCAGGCCAAGAGCGAGTTCCTGGCGGTGATGTCGCACGAGCTGCGGACGCCGCTGAACGCCATCCTGGGGTACACCGACCTGCTGCTGATGGGCATCCCCCATCCGCTGCACGACGATTCCACCCGCCAGGTGCAGCGCATCGGCGCCAGCGCGCGGCACCTGCTGCAGATCATCGAGCAGATCCTGGCCTTTTCGCGGCTGGAGGCCGGGCGCGAGGAGGCGCACCCGGAGGACGTGGAGCTGGGCGAGCTGGTGCGCGAGACGGCGGCGCTCATTCAGCCGCTGGCGGGGCAGAAGGGGCTGCACTTCGACCTGCGGCTTCCGGACCGCCCCGTGCACCTGCACACCGACCCGGGAAAGCTGCGGCAGATCCTGCTGAACCTGCTCTCCAACGCCATCAAGTTCACCGAGGCCGGGGTCGTGGGCCTGTGCGCGGAGGCGGACGGAGCCGCCGTGCGCATCGCCGTGCGCGACACGGGCGTGGGGCTGGCGCCGGAGCAGCTGGAGCGCGTGTTCGAGCCCTTCTGGCAGGCGGACCACTCGCGCACGCGGCAGGCGGGCGGCACCGGCCTGGGGCTGAGCGTCACGTGCCAGCTGGCCCAGCTCCTCGGCGGCGAGGTGACGGCGGCGAGCCGGGTGGGCGAGGGGAGCACGTTCACGGTCATTCTGCCGGGCCCTTTCGCCGCGGGTTGAAACCCGCGGCGATGACGGCCATAAGCCCCGTCCTTGCGCGTTCCTCGCGATACGGGGCTTTACCTGCTCGATCGACAAAACCCCTCTCCCGGGGTCGGGGGAGGGGTCGCCGCGAGCCCCGAGGAACGACCGGGGAAGACGGCGGGGGCGAGGGCCCGCCGCGTCACGCCCACGGGTTGAAACCCGCGGCTGGAAATGCCATAAGCCCCCGCCCTGGGCGCGCCTGCGCCTGCCCGGCGGGGCTTCAACACCATGGGCGCTCCGCGCAAACGCCGGAAAACCCCGGGCGCGCCCGGGCGAGCAGGTGAAGCCCCGTTTTGCGAGCAACGAGCAAAGACGGGGCTTCTGGCCGTTCCAGCCGCGGCTTCAGCCGCCCTCGCCCGCGAGAACGGGCTCCCTCCGCTTCATCCGCGGGAACGCGGAGGGGCCGTCATCCACCGCCACCATCGTCTGCTCCGCCAGCAGGTCCAGCGACTCCAGCGCGGCCACCACGCGCGGCACGTCGGCGGTTCGGAGGGCGTCGCCGCACGACCCGTTGCGCACCGTGTCCACGCGGTGCGTGCGGCGGTCCAGGACCAGGCTCCACCAGCGCGTCTCCAGGCTGTCCTTGCCGCCCCACGCCTGCCTCGCCAGCAGCACGTGGCAGCGGCCGTCCACCTGCGTGCGCTCCGCGAAGGCCGCGCGGCAGGCGCCGTCCGCCCGCACCTCCAGCACCCCGATCACCTGGCGCGGGCCGGGGCGCTCGTCGCCGCGCACCCAGGTGATGCGCTCGTCGGTCGCAAGGCTCATCATCGTCTCCCGCCAATGAAAGTTTCCATCAAGTAGAGGGCCATCCGTCCACCGCGCAAGGAACCAGGTGAAAAGGTGGCCATCGTGCCTGTTGATCCCGTTCACCTTGATCATTAGACTGCCACGCTCCCGAACCGTCCGCCGCAGTCCCGGGCTCATCCCTCGACCTGGAGTACAGCCATGCCCGCCGACCGATCCGCATCCCTTTCCGAAGGCGACGTCCTGCTGCTGGTGGGGACGATGAAGGGCGCCTTCATCTTCTCGTCCGGCGACGCGCGCGGCGAGTGGCGGATGGACGGGCCGCACTTTCGCGGCGAGGCCGTCTATGCCATGACGTTCGATCAACGCGGCGGGCGGCGGCGCGTCCTGGCGGGGACGCAGAGCATGCACTGGGGCAGCGTCGTCCGCGCCAGCGACGACTTCGGCGGCACGTGGAGCGCGCCGGACCGGCAGAACGTGCGCTTTCCGGAAGATTCCGGGCTGGCGCTGGCCAACATCTGGCAGCTGCGCCCCGGCCGCGCCGACGATCCGGACACCGTCTACTGCGGCGTGGAGCCCGCCTGCCTCTTCGAATCGCGCGACGCGGGGGAGACGTGGAGCGCCGTGGATGGACTGCTGAACCACGAGCACCGGCCGCAGTGGATGCCGGGCGGAGGCGGGCTCTGCCTGCATACCATCGTGCTCGACCCCGCGCATTCCGAGCGGATGGGCGTGGCCATCAGCACCGGCGGCTTCTACCGCACGGAGGACGGCGGACGGACGTGGACGGCGCGCAACCACGGGGTGCGCGCGGAGTTCCTGCCGGACAAGCACCCGGAGTTCGGCCAGTGCGTGCACAAGGTGGTGAACCACCCGTCACGCCCGGAGCGCCTCTTTCTGCAGAACCACTGGGGGCTGTACCGCAGCGACGACTGGGGCGACAGCTGGACGGACATCGCCAACGGGGTCCCCTCGGACTTCGGCTTCGCGATGGAGATGCACCCGCACGATCCCGACACGGTCTACATCGTGCCGATCGACAGCGACCAGTTTCGCGTGGTGCCGCAAGCGCGGCTGCGCGTCTACCGCACCCGCGACGCCGGCGCCAGCTGGCAGCCGCTGGAAAATGGCCTGCCGCAACAGGATGCGTACGAGTGCGTGCTGCGCGACGGCATGTGCACCGACGGCCACGGTACGGCGGGCATCTACTTCGGCACGCGCAGCGGCAAGCTGTTCGGCTCCGCGGACGAGGGGGAGACGTGGCGCGAGATCAGCGGCGCGCTGCCGCCCATCGTCTGCGTCAAGGCCGCCGTCGTGGGCGCGAACGGCGCAAATTCGTAAGCGGAAGGAGGGACGATGCCGATCACCATCGCGCTGCCGGGGGCGCTGCAGCCGTACGCGGAGGGAGCGCCTGAGGTGCGGCTGGATGGCGGGTGCAGCAACGTGGGCGAGGTGCTGTGCGCGCTGGCGGGCCGCTACGCCGGCGTGGTGGACCGGGTGATGGACGAGCAGGGCCGCGTGCGCCAGCACGTCAACGTCTTCGTGGACGGCGACAACATCCGCTTCCTGGACGGCCTGCGGACGGCGGTGGGAGAGGGGAGCACGGTGACGATCGTCCCCGCGGTGAGCGGGGGGTGAGGGGGCTGACCGGGGCCTCACCCGGCTCGAGCCCTCACCCGGCTCGTTCCCCGCTGCCCCCTTCCACGAAGTGCGTGGGAGGGGGCGTAGGCGTCACGACCATCCGCGCGGCATATCCGCGGTTGAAGCCCCGTTCGGCGCCGGTTCAGCGGCGGCGAGACGGGGCTTGTGGCCGTTCGAGCCGCGGATTCACCCGCCCGCTCGACCCGGGCTCACTCCATCACTCCGCCACGCGCCGCTCCACCTCGTTGGCGCGGATGTCGAAGTGGTTGGCGTGCCACTCCGGCCGCCCGCCGCGCGTGACGATCACCTGCGGCGAGTGGTGCTCGATCCCCGTCTTCTCCTCGAGGTAGCGCGACGCGTCAACCGAGCCGTTCACGTCCACGTAGAAGACGGGTGCGCCGGGGTGCAGTTCCATGAAGCGCTCCATCTCGCCGCGCGCGGCGGCGCTGATGGGGCAGCGGGTGCTGTGCTTGAACAGGATGGCCCGGTCCTCGCCCAGCGCGGCGTCGATGTCCTGCGTGCTGTGCATCTCCTTCATCCCGCCCTCCAGGTGTTCCGCGATTTCCCGCGCGGCGCACCCGCCGCGAGCCGGGCGGGGAGGGAGCAAGGCACATACCGCATCGGGGGCAATCCCCCGTTCGAGCCCGGCGGCCTCGTAACCCGCATTACGGGGATGGCGCGGGTCCGCCCGAGGTCGTGCCCCGCCACCACCACGGGTTGAAGCCCGCGGCTACGAAATCCACAAGCCCCGCCGGGCGCGCCGCGCTTGCCCGGCGGGGCTTCAACCCCATGGGCGCTCCGCGCAAACGGCGCCGGATCGCGCGGGGCGTGGCCCACGGGAGCAGGTGAAGCCCCGTTTCGCGTGGGACGAGCAGAGACGGGGCTTGTGGCGTTCATGGACGCGGGCTTCAGCCCGTGGCGACCCCCCGGTGCGCCGCCGCCTCGGCCGCGGCGGGGGTGGGCGTTGCCCCGGAATCCGGCACCCCCCTTCCGAAGTACCGCAGGACCGCGTACAGCACCGCCGCGCCCACGGCCAGCGAAATCCACGGGCTCACGCCGTACGCCGTGGGTACGTCGCCCACCACCATTCCCACCGCCGCCACCAGCAGCGCGTACGGCAGCTGCGTGCGCACGTGGTCCACGTGGTCGCACGCGGAGGCCATGGAGCTGAGCACCGTGGTGTCGGAGATGGGGGAGCAGTGGTCGCCGAAGATGGCCCCCGCCAGCACCGACGACATGACGCCGACCATGACGGTGTACGCCGCCGGACCCGTCATTCCCGCCTCTATGGCCATCCCGATCCCCAGCGGCATGACCAGCGGGTAGAGAATGGCCATCGTTCCCCACGACGTGCCCGTGGCGAAGGCGATTCCCGCGGCGGCCAGGAAGACCAGCACCGGCAGCAGCTGCGGCGGCAGGTTGCCCTGCAGCATGCCGCTGATGAACGGCGCCGTGCCCAGGTTCTCCGTCACCGCGCCCAGCGACCACGCCAGCACCAGGATCACCATGGCCAGCATCATCGCGCGGATCCCCGCCACCCACGCGTCGATGGACTGCTGGACGGTGAGGATGCGCTGCGCCACGCTCAGCACGATGGCCGTGATGCACCCCAGCAGCGAGGCCCACAGCAGCACGCTGAACGGGTTCGCCTCGCCGATCACGTCGCGCAGCGAGTGGCTGCCGGGCCCCAGCGCCGCGCGGCCGGTGGCGTACAGCCCGATCAGCACCGTCACCACCACCACCAGAACGGGCACCAGCGCGTTGGCCCAGCGCAGCGGCGCCCCCTCGCGCGGATCCATCGTGCCGCTGGACGTGTCGGTCATCAGCGCCGCGCCCGGGCGGTACACGCCGCCGCCGGTGCCCGCCCGCGTCTCCGCGGCGTGCATCGGGCCGAAGTCGCGCCGCATCCAGATCACCAGGAAGACGAAGACCAGCGTGAGCAGGGGGTAGAAGCGGTAGGGGAGGGAATCCAGGAACACGTTGAAGGGGCTGGCGGCCGCGAGCTGCGCCGCCATCTGCGGGTTCGTCGCGGCCACGTTCTCGGACGCGGTGCGCAGCCCCGTGGCGATCAGCGACAGCTCGTAGCCGATCCAGGTGGAGACGAACATCAGGCTGGCCACGGGCGCCGCGGTGGAGTCTACCACGTACGCCAGCTTTTCGCGCGACACCCTGAGCCGGTCCGTCACCGGCCGCATGGTGTTGCCCACGATGAGCGTGTTGGCGTAGTCGTCGAAGAAGATCGCCAGCCCCTGCGCGTAGGTGGCGAGCAGGCCCCGGCGCGGGGTGGTGGCGTACGGCGCCAGCGCCTGCACGATTCCGTGCGTTCCGCCGTTGCGGCCGATGATCCCCACCATCCCGCCGATCAGCAGCGAGAAGATGACGATGGCGGCGTGGTCGCCGTCGGTGAGGGCGGGGAGGGCGTAGCTGTCGGCTACCCGCAGCACGGCGGAGAAGGGGTTCAGCCCCGCCATCAGAAACGCACCCACCCACACACCGGCGAAGAGCGAGATCACCACCTCGCGAAAGATGAGCGCCAGCGCAATGGCCACCAGCGGAGGCAGGATCGCCACCCAGCCGGGGAGCCAGCGCGGCGCCACCGGCACGGAGGCGCCGCCCGCCTCCACCCGCAGCGGCAGCTGTGCGCGCGTGGAGACGGTGAGCTCCTCCAGCTTGTTCTCGCCGGCCTGGAGGGTTCCCGCGTGCACCTGCGACCCGTCCGCGCCGCGCACCACCACCGGCGTTTCGGGCGCGTCGTCCGGCAGCGTGACGGTGATGGTGAACGGTGCCCCGGGAAGCACCACGGCGGGCGGGGACACGTCCGGTGCGGCGGGGGCCTGCGCCGCGGGCGGTGTCGCGGGCTGTGCCGCCGCGGCGGCGGGGGGAGCGGGGGCCGCGCCCGGCTCCTGGGCCGCAAGCGGCGTCAGAACGAGCAGCGCCGCCACGGCGGCGGCCGTACGGGCCGAATGTCGCGTCATCACGGAGAAGGTGGAGTGGGGAGGCGAGAGGGAGCGTGCACCGGCCGGCAGAGGCGGAGCCGGGCCGCCCGGTGCAATCCGGGAGCAGAATGTCGGAGAGTGCGTGCCCGCTCGCAAGGTTCGCCGCCACGCCGATCGCTCCCGGCCCCCGCTCCGGCGCGGTCTGCCGGGGGACGGGCGACGCCGGGGACAACGTTCCGCCGCACCCGCGCGTCTTATCCCGAAACGCCGCGCCGGCCGCATCCGTACCTTCGCACCGTCGTACCCTCGTACCCGGGCGCGACGGCCGGTCCCGTGCCTTCGCACCCTCGTACCGTGGTACGGCAGCTCGTCCCTCCGCGCGTTGCGCGGGAGGTGCTAGGAACTTAGCATCCCGGTACGCGGTATTCGCAGCCGGTTCCGTCCGTCCCTTCCGAGTCCCCGAGGATCACCGTTGGTCACCGCCGAATCCGAAGTCGAGACCCTGCTGGCCGACGCCGGCCGCCTTCGCGCGCAGGTGCAGCGCCGCATCGTGGGCCAGCAGCAGGTGCTCGAAGAAGTGATGATGTGCCTGCTCGCGGGCGGCCACGCCCTCCTCGTCGGCGTCCCGGGCCTCGCCAAGACGCTCCTGGTGCGCACCCTGGCCGAGGCGCTGGAGCTGGAGTTTCGCCGCGTGCAGTTCACCCCCGACCTCATGCCCGGCGACATCACCGGCACGGAGGTGATCGAGGAGGACCGCACCACGGGGCGCCGCGCCGCGCGGTTCATCCGCGGCCCCATCTTCACCCAGGTGCTGCTGGCGGACGAGATCAACCGCACGCCGCCCAAGACGCAGGCCGCGCTGCTGGAGGCCATGCAGGAGGGCCGCGTGACCGCCGGCGGCGAGGACATGGTGCTGCCGCGCCCCTTTTTCGTCCTGGCCACGCAGAACCCGGTGGAGCAGGAGGGGACGTATCCGCTCCCCGAGGCGCAGCTGGACCGCTTCATGTTCGACATCCGCCTGGACTACCCGTCGGCGGACGAGGAGGTGCTCATCCTCCGCTCCACCACGGGCGTGCAGGACGCGGCGGTGGAGCCGGTGCTGGACGCCGAGCGGGTGCTGACGCTGCAGCGCTGGGTGCGCGAGGTGCCGGTCGCGGACAACCTGTTCGCCTACGCCGCCGCCCTGGTCCGCGCCACCCGCCCGGGCGATCCCACGGCGCCGGAGGACGTGCGCCGCTGGGTGCGCTGGGGCGCCGGGCCGCGCGCGGGGCAGGCGCTGATCCTGGGCGCCAAGGCCAACGCGCTGCTCAGCGGGCGCTTTCACGTTTCGGCGGATGACATCCGCCGCGTGGCCGCCCCCGTGATGCGCCACCGCGTGCTGGTGAACTTTCACGCCGAGGCCGAGGGCGTGTCGGCCGACGAGGTGATCGCCCGGCTGATGCAGTCCGTCGCGCCGCCGCGGTCGGGGCTGTGAGCAGCCAGTGCGTGAGTGCCGAAGCGGGTGAGTGCGGGAGTGGGATGCGCGTCCGCGGAACTCCTCGCGCTGCCGCCGGCCCCGCGCCGGAGCGAGTGGGCTCGCCGCGACGACCGCGGAAAGCCCCGCAAACCGCGCGGGGCTTCAAATACGCATCCCCGGTCCGGATGGTCGTTCCGGGGGAGCGCCGGACGGCACTCACCCGTGCGCAAACGCCCCCGCGCGACCGGGGAATGGACTCGCCCGTGCAGGTACCCCGCGTCCACGCGCGTCCCTCGCCCGTGCAGTCCGCGCAGGCGGAGTTCGCGCCTTTGCAGCGGCGAATTCATTCGCTCCGCCGGGGACGGCCGGAGACCATGCATTCCGCGTGGTCCGGTGCCGTCGTGGCGCAGCCCGCGACGTGGGGGATGAATCCGCGGCCGGAACCGCGGAAAGCCCCGCAAGCCCCGCGGGCATCCTCCATCCGCGCCGTTGCCTCCTCCACGCGTGGACTTCTCCCCCGCTCCGCGAGGAACGAGCGGGGAGGGGGCCGGGGGGAGGGGCCCCCTCGGGCCGGGGCCCGCCCATGAGCGCGGCCTCCGACTTCCTCCCCCCGAAGCTGCTGGAGCGCCTGGGCGGGCTGGACATCATCGCGCGGACGGTGGTGAGCGGGTTCCAGGCCGGCGTGCACCGCTCACCGAGCCGCGGCTCGGGCGAGGACTTCGCCAAGCACCGCGACTACCAGCAGGGCGACGACGTGCGCCACGTGGACTGGAAGCTCTACGCGCGCACCGATCGCCTGTACGTCCGCGAGTTCGAGGAGCGCAGCAACCTCCAGGCCTTCGTGGTCGTGGACGCCTCGCTGTCGATGGGATACGCCGACGCGGACGGTGTCACCAAGCTGCGGTACGCGTCGTACCTCACCGCCGCGCTCTCCCACCTGATGCTCCGCTCGGGCGACGGCGTGGGGCTCGCCTCCTTCGGCGCGGAGCCGCGGCTGCTCCTTCCTCCGCGGTCGCGGCGGGGGCAGCTCCACGAGGTGCTGGTCGACCTCGAGCGGCTGAAGGCGGAGGGGAGCGGGAGCGCCTCCGACGTGCTGGAGCGCGTGGCGGGGGCGATGGTGCGGCGGGGGCGCGTGGTGCTGGTCTCCGACCTGCTGGAGGAGGACGACGGGAGCGCGCTGGTCTCCGTCGCCGGGCGGCTCCGGGCGCGGGGGGACGAGGTGATCGTCTTCCGCGTGCTGACGCCGGCCGAGCTGGGGGAGCGCGCGCCGGGCGCGGGGCTGTTCTTCGATCCCGAGCGGCCGGAGCTGCAGGTGCCCGCGGTGCCGGGGGCCGATTCCGGCTACGCGGGCCGGGTCCGCGCGTACTACGATTCGCTTTCCGACCGGCTGCGGGAGCGGGGGGCCGATTCCGGCTACGCGGGCCG
>DATABT010000087.1:0-4546 GCA_036259455.1 Longimicrobium sp.
CAGGGCGAAGAAGTCGTCGCGGACGCCCACGCGCGGAACGCCCAGCAGCTCGCTCCAGACCTCCGCCAGGATCTCTTCCGCCGGATTGGACGGCGCCTCGTAGCGCACGCCCCCGGGGCGCCGTCCAATCCGGCGGAAGAGATCCTGGCGGAGGTCTGGAGCGAGCTGCTGGGCGTTCCGCGCGTGGGCGTCCGCGACGACTTCTTCGCCCTGGGCGGCCATTCGCTGCTGGGGCTGCAGGTGCTGGCGCGCGTGCGCGAGGCGTTCCAGGTGGAGCTGTCGCTGCGCGACCTGTTCCACGCGCCCACCATCGCCGCGCTGGCGGAACGGATCGACGAGGCCGTTACGCGGGAGCTGGAGGAGATGGACGACGACGAGGTCCTGGGGCTCGCCGCGGGAGCATCCCCCGCATGAGCGACGCAGACATCCTCCGCCTGCGCGTGCCCTCCCTGGCCGGGCCCGGCGCCGGCGCGGCGGACGCGCCGGACGATGCGGATGCGCGGGCACGGCTCACCGCCGCCCGGCAGGCGCTGCGCGAGGCGCGGCTGCGCGGGGCGCACCGCGCCGCTCCGCTGGTGCGCCGCCCGTCGGGCGGCGACCTGCCGCTCTCCTTTGCGCAGGAGCGGTTCTGGTTCCTGGAGCGGCTGCAGTCCGGACTGCCGCTGTACAACATCGGCGGCGCCGAGCGCCTGGACGGCCCGCTGGACGCGCGGGTGCTGGAGCGCGCCCTGGACCAGGTGGTGCGCCGGCACGAGTCGCTTCGCGCCGTCTTCGACGAGGTGGACGGCGTTCCCGTGCAGCGCATCCTTCCGCCGGCGGACTTCGCGCTCCCCGTGGACGACCTGTCCGCGCTCTCTCCGGCGGAGCGGACCGCGGCCGCGTGGCGCCTGGCCAGTGAGCAGGCCCTGCGCCCCTTCGACCTGCGCGCCGGGCCCCTCTTTCGCGCCCGCCTGCTGCGGATGGCGGGCGAGGAGCACGTGCTGCTACTCGCCCTGCACCACATCGTGGCCGACGGCTGGAGCCTCGGCGTGCTGCTGGACGAGGCGCGGGCGCTGTACGCCGCCTTGCGCGACGGGCTTCCCCCGCCGTTGCCCGAGCCGCCGGTACAGTACGCCGACTACGCGGCGTGGCAGCGCGAGCGCATGCAGGGGGCGGAGCTGGAGCGGCTGCTGGCGTACTGGCGCGCGCGGCTGGCGGGCGCCCCGGAACTGCTGGCGCTCCCCACCGACCGCCCGCGGCCGCCCGTGCCCTCGTTTCGCGGCGGGTCCGTTCCCGTGCGCGTGCCCCCCGCGGCGCTCGCGGGGCTGCGCGCGCTGGCCCGCGACGAGGGCGCCAGCCTGTACATGGTGGCGCTGGCCGCCTTCCAGGCGCTTCTGGGTAGATACGCCGGCACGGACGACGTGGTGGTGGGCAGCCCCGTTTCCGGTCGCGCCCGCCGCGAGGTGGAGGGGTTGATCGGGCTGTTCATCAACACCCTGGTGGTGCGCACCGACCTGTCCGGCGACCCCACCTTCCGCCAGCTGCTGCGGCGCGTGCGCGAGGGCGTGCTGGGCGACTTCGCGCACCAGGAGATGCCGTTCGAGCGGCTGGTGGCCGAGCTGCGGCCGGAGCGCAGCCTGGGCTACGCCACCCTGTTCCAGGCGCTCTTCCAGCTCGACGAACGCGCCGCCGCCGCCGGCCGGCGCGGGCTCCCCGCCGGCGAGGGCGCGCCGGCGCAGGAGGCGCAGACGGAGGAGGAGAGCACGGCGCTGGATCTGGCCCTCCTCCTGGAGGTGGACGACGAGGGAATGGGCGGCGTGCTGCAGTACGCCGCCGATCTCTTCGACCACGCCACCGCGCGGCGCATGGCCGGTCACCTGCTGCGGCTGATGGAATCGGTGGCGGCGGACCCGGACCGGCCTCTTTCCCGCGTCCCGCTCCTGGACGCGGAGGAGCGGGCACGCCTGGCGGAATGGAACCGCACGGCGGCGCCGTACCCCGCCGACCGCTGCGTCCATCGGTTCTGGGAAGCGCAGGCGGAGCGGACGCCCCATGCCGCCGCCGTCATCCACGATGGCCGATCCCTCACCTACGCCGAAGTGGAGGCGCGGGCCAACCGCATCGCCCACCACCTGCGCGGGCTGGGCGTGGGCCCCGAGGTGCGCGTGGGGCTCTGCATGGAGCGGGGGATGGAGCTGGTTCCCGCCCTGCTGGGGGTGATGAAGGCCGGCGGCGCCTGGGTGCCGATGGACCCCGCGCACCCCGCCGAGCGCCTGTCGTACCTGCTCTCCGACTCCGGCGTCTCCGTGCTGCTGACGCAGGCGCGGCTCCGAGAGAGGCTTCCGGCCGCGGACGGGGTGCGGGTGCTGGCGGTGGACGCCGGGTGGCCGCGCATCGCCGCGGAATCCGCGGAGCGGCCGGAGAGCGGCGTGGGGCCGGAGAACCTGTGCTACGTCATCTACACCTCCGGCAGCACCGGGCGGCCCAAGGGTGTCGCAATGCACCATCGCGGGGTGGCCAACTACCTCGCGTGGGGGATTCGCCACTACGCGGCGGACCGGGGGAACGGCGCCCCCGTCTTTACCTCGATGGCGGTGGACCTCACGATCACCAACCTCCTGCCCCTCTTCGCCGGCCGCCCCGTGCGGATGCTCCCGGAAAAGGGCGCGGTGGAGGCGCTGGCGCGGGAGATCCGGGGGCGCCCGGGGTTCGGCCTGATCAAGATCACCCCCGTGCACCTGGGGCTGCTGAACGAGATGCTGGACCCCGCGGATCTCGCCGGCGCCGCGCACACGCTGGTGATCGGCGCCGACTCCCTGTCCGCCGAGCCCACGCTCCCCTGGCAGGAGCACGCGCCGGCGGTGCGGCTGATGAACGAGTACGGGCCCACGGAGACCGTCGTGGGGTGCTCGGCGTACACGCTCCCTCCCGGCGCCCACCGCACCGGGCCCGTCCCCGTGGGCGGCCCCATCCAGAACCTCACCTTCCACGTGCTGGACCCGCGCGGCGAGCCCGTCCCCGTAGGGCTGCCCGGCGAGCTGTACATCGGCGGCGCGGGGGTGGCGCGCGGGTACCTGGAACGTCCCGCGCTCACCGCCGACACGTTCGTCCCCGACCCGTTCGCCGCGCCCGGCGCGCGGATGTACCGCACGGGCGACCGCGCGCGGCGGCTGGCGGACGGCGGGCTCACCATCCTGGGCCGCACCGACCACCAGGTAAAGGTCCGCGGCTACCGCGTGGAGCCGGGGGAGATCGAGGCCGTGCTGCTTCGGCACCCCTCCGTCTCCGACTGCCGCGTGGTGCCGCGCGAGGACCGGCCGGGCGACCGGCGGCTGGTGGCGTACGTGGCGGGGCGCGCCGGGGCGGACGAGCTGCGCGCCCACCTGCGGCGCACGCTGCCGGAGTACATGGTTCCCTCCGCGTTCGTGGTGATGGACGCGCTGCCGCAGACGGCGACCGGCAAGCTGGACCCCGGGGCCCTCCCCGCGCCGGAGTACGGCGTGGCGGACGCGGAGCCCGAAGCGCCGCTGAACGAGGTGGAGGCGCGGCTGGTGGAGATCTGGGAGGAGCTGCTGGGCGTGCGCGGCATCGGCACCTCGCAGGGGTGGTTCGACCTGGGCGGCAACTCGCTGCTGGCCTTGCGCCTGTTCACCCGCGTCAACCGCGAGATGGGGTACGACCTTCCCGTGGCCACCCTGTTCACCGGCGCCACCGTCCGCCACATGGCCGCCGCCGTCCTGGCGCAACGGACGGCGTCGTCGCCGGCGGCCGGGGGCGGGTCCGTGGTCCCCCTGCAGGCGCAGGGCGCGCTTCCCCCGCTGTTCCTGGTGCACGCAGGCGACCGCGACGTGCTGGGCTACGTGACGCTGGTGCGCCACCTGGGCCCGGACCAGCCGGCGTACGGCGTGCGCGACGTGGGCGAAGACCTGGCCCGCCCCCTGGCGCGCATCGCCGCCGAGCACGTGGCCGCCGTCCGCGCGGTGCGGCCGCACGGGCCGTACGCGCTCATGGGCTGGTCGTTCGGCGGGATGGTGGCGTTCGAGATGGCGGCGCAGCTGCAGCGCGCGGGCGAGGCCGTGGCGTTCGTGGGGCTGATGGACACCATGGCGCCGGACGTCGTGCAGGCGTTCGACGAGAGCGACGACGCGCTGCTGGTGGGGCTGGCGGAGGAGTTCGCGGAGGGATGGGGATGGGCGTTCTCCCTCTCCCCCGAGACGCTCGGCGGCGTGGCTGCGGAAGAAAAGCCGGAGCGCGTGGTCCGGGCTCTCCGGGCGCAGGGCCCCGTTCCCGGGAGCTTCGGCGCCGCGCGGCTGGCCGAGGCGTTCGACGCGGTCCGGGCGCGGATGGAGAGCGGGCGCGGCTACGTCCCCGGCCGCTTTCACGGCACGGTGGACCTGTTCCGCGCCGCCGAGCCCTACGCGTACCGCGAAGCGCTCTTCGCGGGGCGCGCGCCGGAGGTGGAGCGCGTGCTGGGGTGGCAGACGCACGTCTCGGGCACGGTGGAGGTGCACACCATTCCCGGCACGCACGTGACGCTCGGCAGCGAGCCCAACGTGCGGGTGCTGGC
>DATABT010000088.1:0-5815 GCA_036259455.1 Longimicrobium sp.
GGAGGGGGGCGGCCGCGGCGGCGTGCCGCCGCGGCCGGAGCGATCGAAGGGTCGGCATGGCGCGGCCTACAGGTCCAGGTTGAAGGTCACGCTGTCCGTCCCCGCCGCGGAGGTGATGCGGAACCTGAGCTCCCACCATCCGCCCATGTTGAACTTCACCCCCTCCACCTGGTACGCGCCCCCGCCCAGCGGGCGCGTAACCCGCGGCGTCGTCGGCAGCCCGTGGCCGTGCTGCGGCATTCCGCCGTCCACCACGATGGCCGCGCCTTCGACGGGGGTGCCCGCGGCGCGCACGTTCAGCTTCACCGACTGCATCCGCCGCACGCGCAGCGGCTCCGCCGTCTCGATGGAGGCCTCGTAGACGCCGCCGGCGGAGCGCCGCGGCCCCATCCCGAACTCCGATTCCGCCGGCCGCTCCGCGTGCGACATCATCATGCATCCGCCCAGCGCCAGCGTGGCCGCCACTGCCGCGCCGCCGCGCGCCGTGCGCTTCCACCCGTTCGTCACCCGCATCCAGCCCGCATATCCAGGCATCGTTCGTCTCCGTGACCGGTGTCGTTCGTGCTCCCGCGTTACGGAGCGAAAGATGCCCGCGGACGGCGGAGCCGGATTGAACGAACCCGCTGAGGTCTTTGAACAAACCGGCTGACCTGCGCGGGCCGCGGGGTTGATGGACGGGGTGCGGCGGCGTACGATGGGGGCCGCGGGGGCTCGAACCAGATCACCACGGGAACGACGCGGGGGGGAAGCCGGTGGCGGACGGACCGATCGGGGAAGTGGACGAGAAGGGATGGCGGGCGCGCTGGTACCTGTGGGACGGCGGATTCCTGACCCTGGGCCGGGGGCGCGGCGTGATTCCCCCCCATTCGCATCACGCCATCCAGCTCACCATCGGGCTGGACGGCGCCATCGGGCTGAGGGAGCCGGACGGGGAGTGGCAGGTGTTCGCGGGCGGGATGGTGGCGCCCGACGTGCCGCACCAGCTGGACACCATGGGGACGCTGCAGGCCATCCTCTTCGTGGACCCGGAGACGCACGAGGGGCGCTGGCTGCGGCGCGCCATCCGCACGCCCGTCGCCGAGATCCCCGCGGCGCGGCTGGAGGCGTCGCTCCCCGCGCTGCGCGCCGTGGCCGAGGAGCCGGTAGATGCGCCCGAGGCGGCGCGGCTCATCCACGCGGTGGTGCGCGGACTGTGCGCGGGGCCCCCGCCGCCGCACGCGCTGGACCCGCGCATCGTGCGCGTGCTGGAGGTGATCCGGCGGATGGACACGGCCAGGATCTCGCTGGAGGAGGTGGCCCGCGCCGTCTACCTTTCGCCCAGCCGCCTGCAGCACCTGTTCAGCGAGCAGGTGGGGCTCCCCTTCCGGCGCTACGTGCTGTGGCGTCGCCTCACGCGCGCCATGCTGGCCGTGGGGCGCGGCAGCACCCTCTCCGCCGCGGCGCACGCCTGCGGCTTCGCCGACTCGGCGCACCTGACGCGGACGTGCTACCAGATGCTCGGCCAGCCGCCCTCCGCGCTCATGCGTCCCGGCGAGTTCTACGAGATCCCGGCCCCGTTCGAGCTCCCGACCCACGCCGGCTGAAGCGCATCGCGTGCAGGAAACGAGAGGGACGCGGATGATGGCCTCATCCGCGTCCCCTCGTTCTGGCGCATTGCGGCTTTCGTTGCAACGGACGTGGCCCGCACGCCGTGCATTGTCATTCGGGGGGAGGCGCGTGATGGATCTGCACCGGTGCAGGATCTTCAGCGCCGCCCGGGGAATCTGCTCACCCATGCCCGTGGATCGTGTCCGGCCGCGGACTCGCCCGGTCCGTACGCCGCACAAGGGCGCGTGCGCGGTGGAAAATCTGCGGGGCCGGGATCCAGAACGCGGGCCGGCCACCGGTACCGGAGAGTAGATTTCCCGGTCGGCGCCACAGAAATCCTGCACTGGCGGCGATCGCGCGGGCGCCTCCTTCGAAATGACAGCGGCGCGCCTGGCGTGCGACTACACCGACGATGAATCCCTTTTTTCCCTCCGCGTGAGATGCGGTCCGTACCGGCGGATCAGAGGCCCAGGACCTCCGTGCCCTGCTCGAACACCACGTCCACGGGAATGCCGGCGCTGGCCAGGCGGTCCAGGTCGGCCTGCAGCCGGGCGTCGATCCGGCCGTAGCGCTCCATGAACGCCTGCACGCCCGCGTAGTCGCCGTCGCCCTGAAAGCGCAGGATCTGCTCGGAAAGCGCGTCCATCGCCTGGCGGAAGCGGGCCGGATCCACGCGGTAGGTGCCTGTCGCCTCGTCGCGGCTGAATGCGCCGCGCTCCTTGAAGTAGTTGAAGCGCGCGATGTTGGCGCGGCCGTGCGCGCTGCTGGCTCCGAAGCGCACCGAGCGGAAGATGCTGGCAAGGAAGGTGACGTAGCTGTCCATCACGTCCCCCTGCAGCTCGCCCATTCCCTGCAGCTGCACCTGCATGTACAGGCCCAGGACGTCGGCCTTGCCCTCTTCCAGCGCGCTGGCCTGCTCGCGCAGCGCCTCGCGCACCGTGCCGCGGCCGTTGATGGTGTTCTTGATCCCCAGCCCGTGCGCCACCTCGTGGAACATCGTGTTCCCGAAGAACGCGTCGAAGGTGATGTGCCGCCGCTGGTCCTGCGCGATGAGCATGTTGGAGATGGGCACGAGGATGCGGTCGAACTTGGCGCGCATGGCGTTGCGCAGCTGCAGGCGGCGCGTGCCCTTCTGCAGCTGCACCTGCTCGTCGTTGGGCAGGTTGATGGCGATGGTCTTGCTCCCCGCGTTGCTTTCGCCCGCGTAGTAGACCACGTCGTACGCGTTCAGATCGCTGTCCGTACCCGGCGTCTCGCGCTTGTACTGCTCCGGCACCGGCAGCCCCCGCTGCAGCGCGGGGAGGAGCGCGGCGTAGCGGGAGAGGCGGCGGCTCCACTCCGGGTCCTTGACGAGCACGTACGCCTCGTACGAGGCCTTGTAGCCGAACAGCTGGTCCTCGTACGTCTCGATGGGGCCGATCACCACGTCCAGCGGGTTGGTCTTCATGTCCAGCCAGGCCAGGTCGCTGGGCTGGTAGTCGTCCGTGAGCAGCGCGTCCGCCCGCAGCTCCAGGTAGCGGCGCAGACCCGGGTCCTCCGCCAGCGCCGCCGCCTGCCGCAGCTTGTCCGCCGCGCGCTGCAGGTACGGCCGGAACGCCTGGCTGTACGGAATCGCCACCAGCCGTCCGCCCGGGCCGCGGCGGACTAGCGTGTACAGGCTCTTCAGGCTGTCCGCCCGCGCGCCGCCCGCGGCCACCTGCGCCTCGAACTCCGCCCGGGTCATGTCCGCGGGGTAGACGTTCGCCCCGTCCGGCTTGGGTCCCACGCCGGGGATGAAGGGCGCGTTCCCCGCCAGCCGGTCCCACGGCCCGTAGTTGATCTCCGCGTACCGCCGCACCCGCGGGTCGGGGATGGAGGCGAGGAGCGAGTCCAGGTTGCCGTACGCCTGCAGCTTGAACAGGGCGTCCATCTCCCGCGCCGCGTCGATCAGCAGCGGGATCATCCGCCGGTCGGCCTGGCTCAGCGGCAGGTCGGTGGTCAGCCGCACGGGCGTGTACCGCGCGAGCTTGATGTCGATGGAGTCCTGCGCGGGCGCCGCCGGAGAGGGCGTGCTCGCCGTCACGTCCGCGGGCGCGGCGGCGCCGGCGGACGTCCGGACCGTGGCGGGCGCGCACGCCGCCAGCGCCCCGAGGGCCGCCGCCGCGCACCAGTGCCGATTGATCATGGTTCGTCGCTGGAAAGGGGAACCGCCTTTTCGTGTGGCGCCACAATACCCCGCGGCGCGGGGCGCGGCAAGCGAGCCGGCGCGGCCACCGTGCACCGTCCCTTCCACGGCTGCGGGATGGCTGGTCGGCGGCAGGAGACTGCGGATCTTGTCAGCGGCGCGATAGAATCGTGTCAGTTGGTTGACAAGATCCGGCGCTCCTGCGGACGTGCGTAACTCAAAGCACTGCCTTTGCTTCTGGGTTGGGGTCCGTCGCGCATCCGGTGAATCTTGTCAGTTCAACTGACAAGATCGGCTTCGCTGTCGCACGGCGGTTCGGCTTGCCCCGCTCGCTTCCTTGCGTTTCGATCCTGAAATCTTGTCAATCGACTGACAAGCTCGGATCCTCCGGCGGCGGATCCTGTCAGCCGCGGCGTCGCCGGCCACGGAGTCGATTACGAGCGGTATTTCGCTTCCCACGCGCGAACCTGGCTTGGCCGGATGCGGTATCGCCCCGCGTTGCCCTCGTGCAGGCTCAGCAGCAGGGAAAGCGCGCGCTCCACGAAGCCTTCGCGGTCGTCGTCCGGAACTGCATGCTCCTCCGCCCACTCGCGCAGCATTGCCACCTCCGGCGGCGACAGGGAGACGACCGTGTCGCGCACCAACTCGGCCAGGTGCTCGCGGTACCGCAGGCGCAGGGGATCGGGCTGGCCCATCGAATCGCGCACCACCGTGTACCGGGCGCACGACCGCGCGTACGCCCACACGAACACGTCGCGCAGCAGTTCCACGCGGTTCAACTCGTAGACGCCGAGAATGCCCTCCACGTACGCCACCTCCGGCACGTCCACGAACGAAAGCGGGCACAGGTTCGCCCGGATCAGCGGGATGTTCGCCGCCAGGCGGGAGGTGCGCTTGTTGACGTCCGTGAACGGCTGCAGGTAGGGGATGTGCACCATCGCGAAGAAGGCCTGCTCCACCGGGTCGGGGATCGCGGACGCCTTGGCCAGCAGCAGGTCCAGCACGTCTTCGATCACCTGCGGAATGGCGATGGGGACGAACGGGGTGCCGAAGATCTGCACCGGACGCTTGCGGATGCCGCCTTCGTCCCGGGGGTCGTCCAGCAGGTTCTCCGACAGCGCGCTGTGCAGCGTGGTGATGGTGCGGCGGTCGAATCCCGTCACCTCCGCCTCCTCCACCAGGAACTCGATGGCGCGCTTGTGGTTCAGGATCATCTGCGCCTGCCGGCCGTCCTTTCCCTCGGCCTCCTGACCGAACTGGATGAGGTTCTGTGTGTCGAGGCGGCTGTAAGTGTTTCCCTCCAGCCGGCTGGACGCCCACGAGAGGTCGATCAGCAACCGGTCGAAGACGTCGCGCGCAAAGGTGCCGGCCGGACGCTCGGGATCGGGCGTCTGTCCGAGCGAACGCAGGCGCTCGCGAAGGACGTCGGGCAGATACCACGTGCTGCCGGGCTGGTACGCTTCCAGGAACTCGAGCCGGTACCCCACCGGCTCCCGCTGCGTGAGCGGGCGGCGCACGAGGGAGCGGATCTCCGCGCCGCCGGGCGAAACGGGAACGTACGCCTCCTCGCCGCCGTCGGCGGCGGGTGCGTGCCGGTCCAGTGCCACCGCCTCGCCCCGCGCGATGGGCTTGTACACGCGCCGCCGCGCCTGTCCCACGGCGCGGATGTCGCCCGCGGCCACGAGCTCGCGCAGCCTGCGCAGCAGGGTGCGCCATTCGATGCGGGTTCCGTACAGCGCCTCGTACGCCCGGGAGACCTCTTCCCTGCCGAGTCCCTCCGGATACGCGGCGATCACCTCCGCGATCTCTTCGCGCTGCCGGCTCGGTGCCGGGCCTGCCAGGTACGCCATGACAAGATTCTCTACTGACAAGAACTCCGCTTCTTGTCAGTTTGTTTAGGGTTCAAAAATGGCCCCCACCGTTCATCAGCGCGCTATTCCTGCCGAATTCGCCGGACTAGGATCCGCTTATCTTGCGAGGGAGAGTATTATCTTGTCAGTTGGTTGACAAGATTCTCGCATCTTGTCAGTGCCTGCGCGCCCCCCACTCCCTGAAACCCAAACG
>DATABT010000089.1:0-16996 GCA_036259455.1 Longimicrobium sp.
CGGCGGACCTGGTGGGGTATCCGGCGTCCGCGGGGGGCACCATCGCGTCCGGCGGCAGCCTGGCCACGCTCACCGCCATCACCACCGCCCGCGAGGCGCACGGGCTGCGCGGCGCGGACTACTCATCCGCCGTTGTCTACCTGACCACGCAGGCGCACCACGCCGTGGACAAGTCGCTGCGCATCGCCGGGATGGGCGAGGCGCCGATCCGTTACGTGGAGATGGACGAGGGCTTCCGCATGCGCCCCGGCGCGCTGGCGGAGGCGATCGCGGCGGACCGGGCGGCCGGGCTGCGTCCCTGGCTGGTCGCGGCGGCCGCGGGCGCCACGGACACCGGCGCGGTGGATCCGCTGCCGGAGATCGCCGACGTGGCGCAGCGGGAGGGATGCTGGCTGCACGTGGACGCGGCGTACGGCGGCTTCTTCATGCTGACGGAGCACGGGCGGGGCGTGCTGGCGGGAATCGAACGCTCGGATTCCGTGATCCTGGACCCGCACAAGGGACTGTTCCTGCCCTGGGGCTCGGGGATCGTGCTCGTGCGCGACGTGGGGCCCATGGTGGCCGCGCACCACGGCTCCGGCAGCTACATGCAGGACGCGCTGGCCGCCGGGCTGGAGGAGATCTCGCCCGCGGACGTGTCGCCGGAGCTCTCTCGCCCCTTTCGCGCGCTGCGGATGTGGCTGCCGCTGGTGCTCGTCGGCACCGCGCCCTTTCGCGCCGCGCTGGAGGAAAAGCTGCTGCTGGCGCGCTGGTTCCACGCGCGGGTGCGGGAGATGGGGTTCGAGGTGGGGCCGCCGCCGGAGCTCTCCATCGTCGTCTTTCGCTGGGCGCCGGAGGGGATGGAACTGGAGCGCGCGAACGCCATCAACCGGATTCTCGCCGACGCCATCCGCGCCGACGGCCGCGTCTTCCTCTCCACGACGATGCTGGACGGGCGGTTCACGCTGCGCATGGCCGCCCTCTCCTTCCGCACGCACCTGCGCAACGTCGACCTGGCGCTGCGGATGCTGGCGGAGGAACTGGCCCGCATCACCGGCTGACGCATGCACAGCCAATCAGCGGAACACGAGCCGGCGGCTCGCCGCGACCTGGCGCCGTACGTGCTCGGGATTCGGGTGCACGAGTCGTCATCGGCCGATGTCGCGCCGCACAGTGTGCTTCCCGGGCCATATCCCGTGCTCGGGTGCAGATGGAGCGGATCGCTCCGCGAGCCGGCGAGTCGGTCGCACGCGAGGCGCCGCTGTACGACCTGCTGGCCGCGCAGCCGGTGCGCGACCTGGAAGAGCGGGTCGCGGACGCGCGCACGGACGCGGAGGCCGGGGCCGCCGTGCACGCGCTGCTCCGCGCCGCCCTCGCCCGCCAGGCGTCCGTGCGCAAGGTTGATATTCAGAGCCCATCGCGGCGCCGCAGGACGGTTCTTCCCACCCGCTGCATCGTCTCCTGCATTTCGGCATGAACGCCGCTCCCCCCCAGCGAAGATCCACACGCATGCCCATTCATCCCCGGTGCCTGCTGCTGTTGGCTGCCACGCTCGCCGCCTGCGGGTCCGACCGCCCCGCGGATGGCGCCGGCGGTACGTCCCCGGCGTCCGCGGACTCCGCGCTGGCGGCCGTGGAGCGAGGTCGGGCGGACACCCTTGCGGCCGCGTCCGGCGCCCTGCCGCCGGAATCGGCGATCACGCTTTCGTCGGACGGGCTGGAAGTCATCGCAGGAGGGGTGACTCGGGCGCTCGCGTTCGGCACCGCGCAAACGCGCGTGCTCACGGAGGTGGGCGGCGTGCTGGGAGCGCCGGCGGAGCAGGGGACGATGGACGAGTGTCCCGCCGGACCACTCTACCAGGTGGGCTACGGAACGGGCCTGCAGCTGGTGTTTCAGGACAGCGCCTTCGTGGGCTGGTTCGCCCGGCAGGGCTCCCCCTTCCGCACCGCGCGGGAGATTGGTCCGGGTTCCACGCTGCGTCAGCTGAAGACGGCGTATTCCGCCACGAAGGTGGAGGAAACCTCGCTCGGCTACGAGTTCGACGCCGGCGGCCTGTACGGCGTCGTCACCGACACCACCGATGCCGGCGTGGTGGAGGTCGTCTTCGCCGGCACCAACTGCATCTTCCGCTGAACCGTGCCGCGGTGACCCGCTGAACGACGCGCGCCACGGGTCGTCCGCCCGCCGCAAACGCTTGTGCGGCGGGCGGATCGGCGGTATCATCTGTTTCCCGCCGTTCGTCGATCATCCGCTCCTCCCCGTTCGATCCGATGCGATTCCCCCGTCTGCTCGCCGCCGCGGCGTTCTTCCCGCTGCTGCTCTCGTCCGCCGCCGCCGCCCAGCAGCCAACCACCATCGTGGAGATCCTGGGCCTGCGCACCTGGACGCGGGAGATGGTGGAGGATTCCGTCGCGCGCTTTCAGCCCGGCGTTACGCTGGAGGACCACGCGTGCGCCATCATCCTGCGCGATTCCGTGGGCTTCGCCAATGCGTCGTCCACGGGCTACGGCAATGGGGGAGATACGACCTGGCAAGTGCTGACGGTGGTGGAGCCCGACCGCGGGGCACAGGTGCGGTTCCGCGCCTACGCCGCGCGCCGGCCGAAAGTGCAGGAATGGGCGGACGTGTTCGCCCTGCTGGAGCGGCATCCACAGGCGCTGAACGCCCTCCAGTTTCCGCAGGTGCTGCTGGGTGAGGCGGATACCGTCTTCGGCCGTCCGATCCCAGAGGGCGCGGCGGAGCTGCGGACCGCGCTGCGCGGACACCGTTCCGCGCGTGACTGGGAGCTGGCGCGGGCCGCCATCCTGTCTGATTCCAGCTCCACGAACCGCGCCGTGGCGGCGCTGGTGCTGAGCAACTTTGCCGAGCGCGATTCCACCTATCACCTGCTGGCGGAAGGGCTCCGGGCCCCCGACTTCGGCGCGTCCATTTCGGGGATGATGCTGTCTGCCCTGTCGCGCGGCGCCCCCCGCCGCGTGGACTGGGCCCCCGCGCGCGACGCGCTGGCGGCGCTCTTCGGCGGCACCAACCTCTTCGCGTACACCAGCGTGCTGGAGGCCCTCGTCGCCACGCAGATCGACCCCGCGCTGGGCCGCGAGCTGATGATGGTCGACGCGGACCTGCTGCTGGACCACCTGGGCGCGCGAAATCCGTATACGCCGGGCTCCGCGCACCGCTACCTGGTCCACGTGCGCGGCCAGGACCTCGGCCGCGACCCGGCGGTGTGGCGGGCCTGGCTCGCCGGCTCCTGACGCCTGACACACATCCCGAGACAACACGCGAGAGCCCCGGCGCCATCCACGCGCCGGGGCTCTCGTACTGCTGGATATCCGGGTGTAATCCCGAATCCGGGAATTGATTTCCTGAGGGAGCGCCCGCGCGAACCCAGCCTGTGCGAGGTCCATTTGGCGCGACCGAAGGATCTCCCCCGCGTGCTCTGGGAAGCCGCCTTTGTGCACCAACGCCGGCTCCGAGTTCTGCGGCGAGATCCTTCGGTCGGCGCCGGGCCTTCGCGCGTGGCCGGCGTGTGGCGGGGCGCCTCCTTGAATAGAAAAGGCGGGGCGGGTCTGCTCGGCCAGGTCCTTCGGTCGCCGCCGTAGATCGTGCAGAGGCAAGAACTTGCGCGGCGGTTCCCTCAGGATGACATCGTGCCGGGGAGAGATTTTCCAACACCCGCTGAGGCTGAGCCTGAGATGATGAACGAGAGCCCCGGCGCCGTCCTCGCGCCGGGGCTCTCGCTGCTCACGCGGCCAGCCGCCGTCCTTGCCGGCCCGGCCGGCGGCTACTCCGCGACGCGCGTGAAGCGCAGGTTGCGCACGCGGCCGGCATCGAGCATGAAGCCCGTTACCGCGCCCGAAGCATCGCGGACGAAGCGCAGCGTGGGCCCGGCGCTGAACTCGTCGCGGACCAGCGGGCGCAGCGGCGTGGGCTCACCGCCGCGGCGGTGCAGGACGAGGGCGCCGTACTCCACCGCCAGCGTGTAGGTGGTCTGCAGCTCCTCGCTGAAGTACCGGCCCGCGTAGGCGGCCAGCTCTTCGGGCGTGGGCGTCACCAGCGCCAGCTTCTCGAAGGTCTGCGGCTCACCGCCGTCCTGCGTCCACACCAGGTGCCCGGGCCGCCCCGCCGCGGCCGGCGCGAAGCGCACGCGCATCTCCACCGGAGCGTCCACCGCCTGGAACTCCGTCTCACTCAGCGGCCGCAGCTCAAAGCGGTTGCCGGTGCCCACGTACAGCTTGCTGTCGCTGACGGTGATGGTGCGCGTGGCGCGCGTCTGCGGCTCGCGGTACAGCCCCGCCAGCGCCTGCAGCCGCTCCGGCGCCACCTGCACGGCCGGCGCGGCGGGGGCGGCCGGCGCGGAGGTGACCGACGCCTGCGGCCGGGGCCCGGTCGCGGGCTCCATCCGCTCGTCCAGGTAGACCTCCGCCACCGACTGCGCCAGCACGCCCGGCTGGCTGGACGCCACGTTGCACAGCACCGCCACCGAGAAGCGCTCGTCGGGATAGCGCAGGAGCTCCGCGCGGTAGCCGCCCCACGCGCCGCCGTGCCGCACCGTTCGCAGGCCGCGGTGCCGGCCGACCGTAAGCCCCGACGCGTACTCCAGCTCCTTGCCGCTCGACAGCCGCCCGACCGTGTGCAGCTCCGTGAGCAGCGGCTGCCCGCCGACCCGCGGATCGTAGAAGTTGCGGTCCCACAGCAGCAGCTCCTCCACCGTGGAGAACACCGCGCCGTCGCCCGTCTGCAGCCAGCGCGAGATGTCCGTGCGGTACCCGCCCCCGCGGCTCGGCGCGTACGCCAGCGCGCGGTCGGGGACCACCGCGGCGTAGTCCTCCAGGATGTGCGTGCGCGTCATCCCCAGCGGCGCAAAGATCCGCTCCCGCGCGAACTCGCGCAGCGGCACGCCCGCCGCGCGCTGCACGATCACGGAGAGCAGAAAGTAGCCGGAGTTGCTGTACAGGTGCTCGTCGCCCGGGGCAAAGTTCAGCTCCCGCTGGCGGACGATGGCGGCCAGCGCGTCCTCGTCCGTGGTCACGTCGTCGATGCGGGAGCCGCCCATGGTGAGCAGGCCGATGTAGTCGCGCAGGCCGCTGGTGTGGTTCAGCAGGTGGCGGATGGTGATGGGCCGCTGGTACTGCGGCAGTTCGGGAATCCAGCGCCGCACGTCGTCGTCCAGCGAGAGCTTGCCCTCCTGCGCCAGCAGGATGGTGCTCGCGGCCGTGATCTGCTTGCCGGTGGAGCCCAGGTCGAACACGGAGTGCGGCGTGATGGGCACGCGGCGCTCCAGGTCCGCCAGGCCGTAGCCGCGGGCGTAGGCGATCTCGCCGTCGCGGTACACGCCCACGGCGCACCCGGGCGAGTCGTCGCGGTCGTACGCGGCGAACAGGGCGTCCACCCGCGCCGTGCGGGCGTCGCGGGTCCCGATCACCTCCTGCGCGCGCAGCACGCCGGAGGTCAGCACGAGCAGCGGCGCGGCCGCCGCGCAGCGGAGAAGGGCAAGTCGCATCGATGAGAGCGGGTTGGTGAGAGAGGGCCAGCCGTGGAGAAACGGATGAGGGTCATGCCCCCGTACGGACGAGCGGCGACCGGGTTTCAGACGCCGTGCTCCGCGGCAGCGTTGCCGTGGAAGGGGTATCCGTACCGTCCAGCGCCCCGGCGCCGTTGCCGGAGCGCTCGTTTTCGCCTGCCGCCGCGGCTAGTACGAGTTGCGGCAGTCGATCGTCGCCGGTCCCGCGGCGCGCATGACGCACCTGCGGATGATGAATCCGTCCCTGGTGTAGACGGTCACGTCGCCCCGGTCGCTTACCACGACCCACTCCTGCTGGTTGAGCGGGAACGTGTTCGCGACGGCCGCGGACTGGCTGCTCTGGGCTCCGGCGGGAGCCGGCGTAATCTGCTGCCAGAGCAGGGCCGCGCCGAGGGCGCCCGCGCTCCCCGCCGCGAAGGTCAGTATGGAACGCATACGGGTCATTCGATTCTCCGTGCGGTGTGGTGCCGCGGCCAGCGCGGTCGTGTGCGGTGGCCCGCGGCGGTGCGTGACCACGACAGAGTGGCCCGGCCGCCGCCCCGCCCGCAACCGCGGCTGGGCAGGCGCGCACGGAGCCGCACGACCTCCCCTCCGACAGCAAGGGAGCCCCGGCACCGTCCCGGCGCCGGGGCTCTCGCTGCTCATAAGCTCCTCGGCGAAGGCGGCCAGCACCGCACCAAAGACTTCGAGGCTGATCGCGGGGACCAGATACCAGGCGACCCGTCCGCTGGGTGGATGGATGAAGCCGACCAGGTAAAGCCACTCATAGCGCGCCATACGGGCGCGTGAGGACGCTGGGTGTCGCTTCGCCGTCGCGCAGTCGGCCGGAGTTCCTCGCATGTGCGCAGCGTCCGCCGCGAACCGGGTCGTGTGCGGCCCACTGCGCAGGCTCGGCGCCCGGGTTTCAGTCTGCTCGCGTCCTCCGGACCACGCCACGAGAGCCCCGGCGCCGTCCTCGCGCCGGGGCGAGACTGCTCTTGCGCGTCGCCAGTGCTCAGCCGCACTCTTTGCTGAGCACGCGCGGGAGAGTCTGAGAGCTACTAACGATTGCGATGTTGAGGGAGTGAATGATGTCCGCCATCATTGCGACGCCGGCGAACACGGTATTCATCTCGTATCGACGAGACACGAGCGCGTACACGGCGCGCGCGATTTTCGATCACTTGATCGAGCATGGATTCGATGTGTTCATGGACGTAGACAGCATAGATGCAGGAAAATACGAGCAGGTCATCTTCAATCAAATCGCTGCGAGGGCCCATTTCCTCGTCGTCCTGTCCCATGGAACTACCGAACAGTGGGAGAATCCACAGGATTTGATGAGGCGGGAAGTTGAAACCGCGATGACCCTGGGACGCAACGTGATCCCTATTCTCGTGGACGACTTCACGTTCGAGGGCGCTGCGGCATCATGGGCAACCACATTGCAGCAGCTTCCGCAATACAATGCGATCAAACTCTATCACGACTATTTCGAAGCCGCAATGGAGCGTCTTCGGCACAGACATCTCAAGCAGCCGCTGTCGATCGGGGTTACCCCTCCCCCCGCGGACGAGGCTGAGCTCGTCAGCAGGGTGGTGGAGGAAGTGTCACAGCTCCCTCTTCCTACTTCGGCGCAACTCACGGCGGAAGAATATTATCGGAGCGCGATGGCGCTACCCGGGAACGAGTACGCGCAGCGCATCCAGTACCTTACCGAAGCCACCCGTGTGGATCCCACGTTTGTTCCCGGGTATCTGGAGCGCGCAATCGCAAACTGGCACACTGCGGAGTACGGCCGGGCGCTCGATGATCTTACGACGTGTCTTTCCTTCGCGACGGCGCCTCCGGACGCGCTGGCCTGGAGAGCAGTCGTAAGCGTGGCTCGCAACGATCTGGACGCCGCGTTCGCGGACTGCGACGCCGCCATCGACCTCAACCCCGCACTTCCCGTGGCGTACGTGCACCGCGCGATGGTCCGGTTCATCCGCAATGACTTTGCGGGCGCCGAAGGCGATTGCAACACCGCATTGCAGGCGGCTCCGCGATTTGCCAGAGCGTACAGCGTACGGTCCGGCGTGCGACAGGCCCTCAACGATCTGGGAGGGTCGCTCAGCGATGCCGAGGAGGCGGTTCGGCTCGATTTGGTCTCGTATGAGGCGTACACCGCCCGTGCCTCCGCGCGATCTGTTCTGGGGAATCACAGGGGATCGATGGAGGATTGGAACCAGGCCATCGCTCTGAACCCGCGGTCCGCGTCGGCGTACGCCGGGCGGGGGCTCGAGAGAGATTCAACGGAGCGACGCGCAGCCTTGGAGGACCTCAACATCGCGTTGCGGATCGACCCCGAGAACTGGTTCGCGTTTGCCAGCCGTGCGGCTTTCTGCGGGACAAATGATCCCGTTGCGGCAATCTCCGACTGTGACGAGGCGCTCAAGCGCAATCCTCTGTCCGCTGAAGCCCTTGTGATCCGGGGACTGGCCTACGCCGCGCAGGAGGATTTCTCCCGAGCCCTCACCGACGTAGAAACCGCGATCCGCCTTCGTCCCCAGCTTTCCATGGCTCATTCCGCCCGGGGGACCATCCACCTCATGAAAGGCGAAGTCGATCGTGGACTTACGGACCTGGATCACGCCCTGGAACTACGCCCGTCGGACTTTCTATCCCGTCTACGTCGCGGTGACGTGCATCTGCAGCGAGGGAACCCGGCGGCGGCGATCGCCGATTACTCAACGGTGATCAAGTACAGTTCAAACATTGCGTACCCGTACGTGAGCAGGGCCCGTGCACGTCTCGCCAACAACGACGTTGCCGGCGCGGTCGAAGACGCGAACGCGGCAATCGAAAGGGAACCGACCGCCGAGGCGTTCCTCGTGCTTGCAGATGCACGTCTGAGTGAGCAGAACACGGATGCCGCACTGGAGGCGATCACCCAGGCGCTTCGTCTGGAGCCGGCGAATTCGACCGCATACGTGCTTCGCGGCATCGCGCGTCTCTCGGGGGATGAGAAGGATCTCGCGCTGCAGGACTTTACGGTCGCCCTCACCCTCAATCCCGACGATCCTGAGCCCTACCTGTTTCGCGGACAGCTGTACAAGGAGCGTCATCGACTGGAGGATGCAAAGAAAGATCTTGATGCTGCCGTGCGGCTGGGGGACTCGTCTGACGCATACAACGCGAGGGGCCGACTGCGCCGCGCAATGGGCGACGTCGCTGGCGCGATCGCGGATTATGACGAGGCAATACGACGCAACCCTGCAGATGCCACGCTGTACGGCAACCGTGGAACTGCGCGCGCTTACCTCGAAGATTATCCCGGCGCGCTGGCAGACCTGACGCAGGCATTGCAGTTCGATCCGTCCGACTCAATTGCACTGCGCAACCGCGGAAACGTATATGACGCGATGGAGGAGTACACGGCGGCGATCGCTGATCTGCAGCGGTATCTCGATCTCGGCGGGGGAGAGGAAAACGGCGATCGTGCGGCGGTCGAGGAGGCTCTGAAAGAACTCAAGGCGAAACGCTCCCGCAAGCCATGGTGGCAATCTCTCGGTCTGAGATAAAGTTGCTCCATCAGGATAATTGATCTCGACGCCTCTACTTGTCCTCCTGGTTTGCGAGTGTTACCCTTCCTTGATGAGCACGCCCACCCGCACCAGCTACCGCGGCTACCGCTTTATCGGGCTCCCCAACGGGAGGCCGGGGCCGGCCGCGCGCGGATAGCAGACGCTCGCAAGCAGGCACCCAGGGCTCCCGGACCACCGGGGGCCTTTTTGTTTGCCTGGATCGTGCGCATCGCCCGCCGCGCATCACCACGATGGAGCCGGGCGAAGGGAGGGGCAGGGGAGGGGGAATCGTTTGTAGCCTTGCTTTCTGTCGGAAACCGGATTAGGGTAGGACCATGAGCATCTGCACGCGCTTCTTCAGCTGGTACGGCTACTACCGGTACCCCACGGGGGCCCCGGACCCGGCCGCGCGCGCGTAAAAAGATCCGCTCGCCACCGCATCCAGGGCTCCCGCACACCGCGGGGGCCCTTTCGTTTGCCCATCGACCGCCACCGCCGCACCACACAGGAGACACGGCCATGATCATCGTCACCAGACCGGGCATCACCGACGCGGAAGTGGACCACATCCGCGAGCGCGTGGAGACGCTCGGCATGCGCACGCACCTGTCGCGCGGGGAGCAGCGCACCATCATCGGCTGCATCGGCGACGAGTCGCTGCTGCAGGAGGCCGCGCTCCTCATCCTTCCGGGCGTGGAATCCGTGCATCCCGTGCTCAAGCCGTACAAGCTGGCGTCGCGCGAGTTCGCCGCCGGGCCCAGCGTGGTGCGCGTGGGAGACGCCGCGGAGATCGGCGGGCGCGCGCTGGCCGTCATCGCCGGCCCGTGCAGCGTGGAGGGGCGCGACATGCTGCGCCAGACCGCCCGCTCCGTGCGCGCCGCGGGCGCCGGGCTGCTGCGCGGGGGCGCCTTCAAGCCGCGCAGCAGCCCGTACGCCTTTCAGGGGCTGGGCGAGGCGGGACTGAGGATGCTTGCCGAGGTGCGCGCGGAGACCGGCCTCCCCATCGTGACCGAGGTGATGGACACGCGCCAGGTGGAACTGGTGGCCGAATACGCCGACGTGCTGCAGATTGGCGCGCGGAACATGCAGAACTTCTCGCTGCTGTCCGAGGTGGGGCGGGTGCAGCGGCCGGTGCTGCTCAAGCGCGGGCTGTCGGCCACCATCAAGGAGTTCCTCATGGCGGCGGAATACGTGATGGCGCAGGGCAACCGGGACGTGATCCTGTGCGAGCGCGGCATTCGCACCTACGAGACGGCCACGCGCAACACGCTGGACGTGGCCGCCATCCCCGTGCTCAAGGCCGAGACGCACCTGCCGGTGATGGTGGATCCCAGCCACGCCGGCGGACGCGCGGACCTGGTGGCGCCCCTCTCCTTCGCCGCCATCGCGGCGGGCGCGGACGGGCTGGTCGTGGAGGTGCATCCGTCCCCCGAAGAGGCGCTGTCCGACGGTGACCAGTCGCTCACGCTGGAATCCTTCGACGGGCTGATGCGCGCCATCCGCCCCTTTGCCCACGCCGCCGGCCGCACCGTGGCGGAGGAGCGGCCCTGGCGCGCGGAGGCCGCATGAACGACGTGATGGTGGATGCGCCCGCCGCGGAGCCGATCGACGCGTCCGCGCGCAGGAAAAACGCGGTGGATGCCCCCGCCCGCGATCGGGTTCTCCCCTCTCCGCGAGGAACGAGCGGGGAGGGGCCGGGGGAGGGGCCCCACGCGGCGGACGATCTCACGCGCATCCGTGACGAGATCGAGCGCGTGGACCGGACCATCGTGGAGCTGATCGCGGAGCGCGTGGCGCTGGCGCGGCGGGTGGGCCCGGTCAAGCGCGCGGTGGGGATGCCCACGCTCGATCCCCCGCGCGAGGCCGCCGTCGTCCGCCGCGCGTCGGCGCTCGCGCGCGAGGCGGGGCTGGCCGAAGAAGACGTGCGCTACGTCTTCTGGCACCTGGTCGGCCTGTGCCGCCGCGTGCAACTGGAGGAGGAGTGACGGGGCGACGGGGTACGAAAGTGCGGGCGTTCGAGAGTGCGAAAGTGGAGGAGGACGCGGCTCCCATCCGCACGGTCGCGGTTCTCGGGCTGGGGCTGATCGGGGGATCGATCGCGCGCGACCTGGCTGGACGCGGCGTGCGCGTCCTGGGGTGGGATGTGGACGCGGAGGCACTGCGCGCGGCGGTGGAGGATGGCGTCGTCCATCAGCCGCTCGATGAAGACGGGACCGACGTGGACGAGGCGGATGCGGTCGTTCTCGCCGTCCCCGTCCTCGCGGCGCCGGAGGTGCTCCGCCGGCTGGCGCCGCGGCTGAACGGGGTCCGACTCGTCACGGACGCCGGGAGCACCAAGACGTCCATCGTCCGGGCGGCCGAAGCGCTGGGGCTGGGCGAGCGATTCATCGGCTCGCACCCGTTCACGGGGGACCATCGTAGCGGATGGAGCGCGTCGCGCGCCGGCCTGTTTGCCGGCGCGCGCGTCTTTCTGTGCCCCACGCGCAGGTCGTCGGACGCGGCGCTGGACCTGGCGAAGACGCTCTGGGCGATGGCGGGCGCGCATCCCGAGGTCATCGACCCGGACCTGCACGATGTCCGCCTGGCGTGGACCAGTCATCTGCCCCAGATCGTCTCCACCGCCCTGGCGCAGACCATCCTGCAGACGGGAACGCCGCGCGCCGGCCTGGGCCCCGGCGGCCGCGACATGACGCGCCTGGCCGGCAGCGATCCGGAGCTGTGGGCCGACGTCCTGATCGACAATGCCGACGCCCTGGACTCCGCGCTCGCGAAGATGGGCGCGCGGCTCTCCGCCCTGCACACCGCCATCGCCCGCCGCGACCGGGACGCGCTCCTGCGCGCGTTCTCCGAGGCGTGGGCGTGGCACGACACGGGCGCGTGATGGCGCGCATCGTGAAGTGATCTCGCGCAGCCAGTTGCGGGAACACGCGATCGCGGGCAGGTCCCCTTGAATCGTAGACGGACCAGAAGAACCGGGCGCCGGCGCCTTTCCGGAGCCGTTCTCCTCCTCACCACCGCGCTCGCGGCATGCGGTGGCGGCGGCGTGAGCCTGCGCGAAGAGGCGGAGCTGGGCGCCGCCTACGCCGCCGAGGTGCAGCGCCAGGTGCCGCTCATCCGCGATCCCGCCGCGCTCGCCACCCTCAACCGCATCGGGCGCCAGCTTGCGGCGCGGGCGGATTCAACGCAGCGCGAATACAGGTTCTACCTGGTGGATTCGCCGGAGGTGAACGCGTTCGCCATCCCCGGCGGCCACATCTTCGTCAACCGCGGGCTCATCGAGAGCGCGGACGAGCTGTCGGAGTTCGCGGGCGTGCTGGGGCACGAGATCGCGCACGTGACGGAGCGCCACGGCATCGAGCAGATGACCAAGCAGCGCGGCGCCGGCGTGCTCGTCACGCTCATCTACGTGATCCTGGGGCGCGAGCCCGGGGTGGTGGAGCAGATCGCCATCGAGGCGGGGGGCGCGGCCGTGTTCGCCAAGTACGGGCGCGAGGCCGAACGCGAGGCGGACCAGCGCGCCATCCAGACGCTCCCCGCCGCCGGGTACGATCCCGAAGGCGTGGCCACCTTCTTCGAGGAGCTGATCCAGCAGCAGCGGCGCCAGCCCACCCTGCTGGACAGCTGGTTCGCCAGCCACCCCACCAGCGCCGAGCGCGTGCAGAGCGCCCGCGCCCAGATCCGCGCGCTCCAGGTGGACCGCTCACGCCTGGTGGACGACACGCCCGAGTACCAGGCCTTCCGCGCCCGCGTCCGCCAGCTCGGCGCGTCGCCGGCCGGCCCTGGCGAGGCGGGATGGTAAAAGATCTGGCCTCACACAGGGTCAACAGAGTTCGCCCGTGCCGTTTCCGCCAGCGTCCCCCCGTTTGATTTGATTTCCTGGGGGAGGCGCCGCACGTACCCTGCTGATGCGAAGGATTCTGGCGCCGACCGAAGGATCTCGCCGGCAGAACCACGGGCCCGGCCCCGAAGCACAGGAGCCGGTCCCACGGTGGCGGAGAGGAGATCCTTCGGTCGCGCGCAAGGTGCAGCGTACGTTCGACTTCCGCGCGGCGCTCCCTCAGGAAATCAATTCTTTCGAATGGCTCGACGTCTCCGGGTTACGGGAGGATGATCCCGACCGGATCGTAGTTCGGAAACTGGGCACAGTTCAGCGAGATGAGCGGGTGCCGGTAGCCGTCCAGCTCGTAGGTCGCGAGATGGCCGAAGCGCGCCCACACGCTGCTCCCGTACGGCCATCCCGTGCGCACGATGGAGTAGGCCCGCGCGTTCGCGACGCCCGCGTTGCGCGTGCCGGTGATGCGGAAGGTCAGACCGGCGGCCGTCCAGCTTTGCGCGGAAATTCCAACGCTCCAATCCCAGCCGATGTGGGTTCCCACCAGCCGCCACGCCAGCCGGAGCTGACTCGCGTCCACCGGCAGCAGATATTTGGAGATGAACAGCTCGGTGGTATCCCCCATCCGCCGCCTGGTGATCCAGGAATTGTACGTCGCGGCCGGGTAGCCGGCGCGCGGCAGGTGCATGGATACGCTGTACCCCGGGTTGATGTGATGTCCGCACTCGTAGCGCGCGGGCGTCTGGCTCACGCCCGTCCAGCCGATGGGCAGCTGCGCCCACACGCGCGCCCCGCTCGCGTTGAACTGCACCGCCGTGAACCGCGCTCCGGCGACCGGTGCCTGCGTCTCCAGCCATCCGTCGCTGCGCCGCAGCAGCTTGTTGTGCGCGGCCGGGATCAGTCCCTTGTATGCCGCCTCCTGCTCGAACAGGGAGAGGTATTCGTTGCCGTCCCACGCCAGCCACACGTCGCGCGACAGGTCCAGCCCGCCCAGCGCGGCCGGGTTGATCATCGCGCGGTTGTCGGCCAGCAGCGCCGCCGCGGTTCCGGAGGCGGCGGAGGCGGCGCCGGGCCCCGCCACGGGCAAGCCCGGCGACCCGATCTCCCCACACGCGGCCAGGGGCGTGGCGAGGAGCGCGAGACGTATCCAGCGACGAGACAAAGGGGTGCGCATGATGGGCTCCTGGGCGGGGAGGGAAGGGAACGGGCTTTCCCGCCCCTGACGCATCGCGCATGCCAATTGTCGTGAAATGCGCTTGATGGCCGCGGCGGAACGTTTGCGGTGTGCCTCTGGCCTGCGGGGCGGGAAAGGGCGCGGGTGAGCCCATCCAACCGGGTGTCAGTCACACCCTCTCCCCTGAACCACGAGACGCCCTCATGCATTCGAAAGTGATGTTGATGCTCACCGCCCTCATGGGGCCCTGCGCCATCAACGCCCCCACCATGGGCCCGCCGCTGGAGCCCGCGGCGCGGCTCTCCGTCTCCGTGTCCGACAGTGTGCCGGTGGCGGACCGGCAGGCGGTGCAGGAGATCGTGGATTCCACGCTTGCGGTGATCGGCAGCGCGCAGTTCGCCGCGAACCTGGGCGGGCTGGACGGAGACTATCGCATGCTCTGGCTGTCGCCCTACGGGGAGCGGATGGCCCCCGCCGACGTGGCGCAGATCTACCTCGGGCGGCACGGCGGCGTTCGCTCCGTTCCCACGGCCGTCACGGTCGATTACGACGAGGACACGCCGTGGCAGGGCTTCGACCGCGGCACGCCGCTGTCGGCCACCATCACCCTCACGCCAAAGGTGCTCGAGCGCTGGCGGGGAGGCACCGCCGAGAAGCGTTCATGCGCGGTGAACACACTGGCGCACGAGCTCGGCCACACGTTCACTTCCGATCCGTCACGCGGCGAATGGGTCTTCGCCGATGGCGGCAAGGGCAAGTTTCCCAACCTGTTCTACGGCCACCTGGCATCGTACACCATCGGCAGTGTGGCGCAGTGCACCATGCTGCAGCGGCACGACGCGCTGCAGGGCACCTTCACCGCCTGCCTGCGCAAGTGGGGCACGGACCGCTTCAACAACGGCTACTGCTGAGGCCGCGCATCCAGGCATCCAGAATCGAAGCCCCGTCCGGCGAACAACGAGCCGGGACGGGGCTTCTTGCAGTCTGGGCCGCGCGCTTACCCGCCCTCGGGCGGGGTCGGCGTCAGCCGAGCATCAACAGGCCGATGCCGGCCAGGAGCGCGCTTGCCGACGCCAGAACCAGGGAGCGCGTGATCATCCGCGCGCGGTCGGGATAACGGCGCTGGATCATGTGGACGACGTGCAGCATGGCCTTTTCCGCGTTCAGGGGAACGGACCGCGGCGTCTCCGCGTCCCGGCCGCCGGCTCGTTCCATCCGCCCGGCACGATCGACTACGGTCTCGACCCCGCCGGAGTTGCGCGGGAGCTCGTCTCGCGCCGTCACCCCCCGCTCATCAGCCGCACGCACGCATCCGACGCGGCTTCATCGGTAAGGCGGATGCGCTGCATGGTCACGCGGCCCCTGCCCTCCGGCTTGTAGCGGATGAGGCGCTCGGTGCCGGCGTCGTCCACGCGGTAGGCGACGTCCACGCTCGCGTCGCCGATCACGCCGGACTCGCGGCGGATGATGCGCATTCCGTCGCGCAGGCCGGCGGCGTACGCGGGATGGGCGGGATCCAGCCCGGTGATGCGCATCCCGTTCGCCTCCGTGGCCGCCAGGTCGAAGCCGCGATGAAAGTCCGGCTGCGACGCCGTCTCCACGATCGTGCACGATCCGAACAGGTCCGCGGGCAAGTGCACGGGCTCGCCGCGGGCGACGTGGCGCTCCAGCGCCGCCGCGAAGTCCATCCCCAGCGACTCCCGCGCGACGATGGGGAAGAGCGAGGGGGCATCCACGCGCGTGCCGTCCTGCGCATTGCGAACGGCGAACTCGCGCTGGGCCAGCATCAGGTCGTCCATGTCGGCGCGGCCGCCGCTTTCCGCACGGATGCGGTGGTCCAGCAGCAGCGCCAGCAGGTGTCCGCGGTCGTACGGAAGCTGGTGTACGTCCGGGTCGCTCCAGAACCGCTCCGCGATGGCGGCATTGGAGATGGAGCGCACGGGGGACGCCGCGTTGCGCAGCAGCACGCGGTTCAGGTCCGCCACGTACTCCGCGGGCGTCCACAGCCCCGCGCGGAGCAGCGCGCGGCCGGCGTAGAAGTCCGTCCACCCCTCCGTGAGCCACGCCGCGCTGGCGCCCGGATCCCGCGGATAACCGCCGATCTCGCCGGGGATCCAGGTGTGCATGTACTCGTGCGCCAGAAAGCGCGACGCATCCGCCAGCGGAAAGCCCGTCGTGGACGCGACGGAAAACGCGTCGGCGCGCGCGGTGCCCGTGTACGACAGCCCCGGCCCCGTTCCGCCGAGCGGCACCATCGGCACCACGAACGGCCGCCCCGCGTCATTCCACAGCGCGTTCTCCGCCCGGATCACGCGCGCCACCGCCTCGGCAAACGTGTCCGGCGCGAACGCCCAGTCGCCGCGGATGGCGATGCGCAGGGGCGCGCCGTCCACCTCGCGCGTCACCACCCGCAGGTCGATGCCGCCGAGGGCCGCGCTCTCCACCACGTCCGTCACCGTGCCGGGGCGCGCGCCGGACAGGTGGTCCAGGTCCGACGCCATCGTCCATCCTTCCGGAAAGCCGCTCCACGCGAACCGGGCCGGCGCAGCCTCCCGCCCCTCCGGCGCCGCGAACACGCCCTCGCCGTGAAAGAAGAACCAGCCGGGGAGGATGATCGGCAGCGCCTTGCGATAGCCGAACCCCGGCTCCGCCGCGTATGGGGACCGAACCCGGTACCGCACCGCCAGCGGCGCTCCCGGCGCATGGCGGATGACGCGCGCCTCCTTCCCGCGCTCCGCGACGGAGGCTGCGCCGTCGATCCGCAGGTCCTCCACCTGGCGCCAGAGCGAATCCGTCCCGGCCCACTCGCCGGGCAGCCCCAGCACCGTTTCTCCGTCCGCATCCCCCGCGAACCGGATCTCCACCGCGAGCGCCGCCAGCGCGCCGCCCTCCATCACCGGCGCGACCGTGTAGTGGATGGGGGGATCGGATTGAGCCGCCGCCGT
>DATABT010000090.1:0-2140 GCA_036259455.1 Longimicrobium sp.
TAGGGAATCTCGATTTTCTCGCGAACGTCCGGTCGGTCGCCGTCCACATCCGTTTCCGCGTCCGGCCACAGCAGGCGCGTCCCCGCGGCCCACAGCGCGAGGCCCACGAATCCCAGCAGCTGCCCGATGGGGCGCAGGGGGCGGTAGTCCGCGAAGGTGCGGCGCACGGCCTCCGCGGCGTCGCCCAGGCCAAAGGCGGTGCCGGGTGCGGGGCCCATCCGCGTCCACAGAACCGGGATCACGGAGAACTTGAGCACCGCCAGAAGGAGGGCCAGCGTCGCCAGGCTGAAGACGAGGCGACGCCGCGTGCCGCCGGAGAAGGCGCCCCACGAGGTGACGGCCATGGCCGCCACCACCATCCACTCGATCATCCCCGGGGGCGGCAGCAGCAGCTCCAGCGCCTGCGCGCTGGCCACCGTGCCGTACGCCACCGCGATCCACCCCGTCACCCCCTCCGGCCGCGCCCACGCGCCGCGGAAGATCAACAGGTAGGCAAAGAGGAGCGCGAAGACGCCTTCCACCATCCCGAAGACGCGGTATTCCACGCCCTCCGGCGTCAGCGCGACTCCTGCGACCGTGGCGCTGGCAAGAAAGACGAGCGCGGCGGCCACGTGGCGCCGGGCGGCCGTCATCGTCCCGGCACCCATTCCAGCGGACCGGGGCGCAGCTGCCGCTCGATCCGCTGCGCCAGCGCCTCCGCCCTCTGCTTCGCGGGCGCGGACACGGGCGCGGTGCGCACCCGCTGGACGACGTCAAGCGCATCGCGCAGCAGCTGGTTGTTGTCCCCGCGGTACCACGGCGTCGCGCCGGAGGACAGCATCATCCCCGCGCGGTCCAGCGCGATGCCGGCCCACAGCTCCGTCGCTTCCGCGGTGCGCTCGGGGGTGCCGGCGCGCTCGCGGGCGGTGAGCGCCTCTTCCTCCGCCTCCGCGTAGCGGGCGATGGCGGCGGCCGTGTCGCCGCGGGCGGCGGCGTCCAGCGCGGCCTTTACCCGCTCGCGCGCGCGGGAAATGCGCGGCGTGTAGGCGTCGGGCGCCAGCACCACCAGCGCGCGGCCGCCCACCTCGGCCGCGCTCTGCGGCTGGCTGGCGTAGAGCAGCACGACGAGCACCGTCAGCACGGCGAGCAGCGCCAGCCCGGGGATCACCCAGGGGTCGCGAAGCGCGGACGGTGGACGAGGATGGGTCACGGCGGGGCTCCAGGGATGCTGCGGCGTCGGCCCGGCATTACGCGGGCGGCGCCAGGTCCAGCAACTCCCGCACCTCGTCGGCGGGGACGAAGAAGTCGCCCAGGCGCGCGCGGTGCGGCCCGTGCCAGTCCGATCCGCCGGTGACGAACAGCCCCAGCTCGCGCGCGATCCCCCGCATCTTCTTCGCGTCGCTGGGCTGCGTGTTGGGTCGGAAGATCTCCATCCCCGAAAGCCCCAGCCCGGCGAACACGGGGCTGTACGCCTCCACCACCTCCTGCCTGGGGTGCGCCCAGACGGCCACGCCGCCGGACCCGCGGATCATGGCGATGGCGTCGGCGACGGAGGGGAGCTCGGTGGGAACGAAGGCCAGCCCGCCGTCCGCGAGGTACCGGTCAAACGCCTCGCCCATCGACCGGACGTGCCCGCCGGCGACCAGCGCGCGCGCCACGTGGGGCCGGCCGATGGCCCGCGCGGCCGTGCCGCCCGCCGCGCGCAGCACGTCCTCGTAATCGATGGCGATCCCCTGCCCCTGCAGCACGCGCACCATCTGCCGCGCCCGCTCCTGCCGCCGGCCCAGCGCGCCGTGCTGGTGGGCGCGCAGCGGCTCGGCGTCGGGGCGCACGTAGTATCCCAGGACGTGCACCTCGTCCCCGCCCTGCTGCGCGCTCACCTCCACGCCGGGAATGACGCGCACCGGCCCGCCGCGCGCCGCCTCCAGCGCCTCGGCCAGGCCGTCGATGGTGTCGTGGTCGGTGATGGCGATGAAGTCCAGCCGCGCGTCGGCGGCGGCGCGCACCACCTGGGCGGGCGAGTATTCGCCGTCCGACGCGCGGGTGTGGATGTGAAGATCGGCTCTCAGCATGGGTCGGTATATAGGGAGACGGCTCGTCGCGGGCCAGTGCGGCGCGTCGGGAGCGGTGTGGCGGTGGATGGGGAGCGGCGGCGCCCCCG
>DATABT010000091.1:0-7354 GCA_036259455.1 Longimicrobium sp.
GTGGCGGCGGCGGCCGGCGCGGCGGCACGCCAGTCGTCGCCGCGGCGCGGCACGCGGGTGGCGTCCAGCGGCGGCAGCACGTCGTCGGCCACGACGCGAAGGCTGCGGTTGAAGATGACGTCCGACACGCCCTCGGGGATCGCCATCACGTCCAGGTACAGGTCCACGGCCTCGTGCAGCGGCACCTCCTCGGCCAGCGCCTTGCCGAACACCAGTGCGTTCTGGACGTGGGTCTCGAACAGGGCGTCCTCGGCGCGGGCGGCGGCCAGGTTGATGGTCTGGCGCAGGTCGTCCTTGACGCGGCCGCGGATGCGGCGGCGCACGCGCGAGAACACGGCGTCGAAGCGGCCCTCGCCGTCGGCGGGGCGCTCGCTCCCCTCGTCCAGGTCGCTGTCCTCGTCGGAAAGGTCCAGGTTGAGCTCGTCGGCCTCGGTAAGCCCGCTGCGGCGGCCGATGGCGGCCAGCGCGCGGCTTCCCACGTTGCGGGCCTGCTCGGGGGTGAGCCGCAGGATGCGGGCGTAGATGTCGAGGGCGCTGTCGAACGGCAGCTCCTCCTGCACCAGATCAACCAGCGCCAGCACGTGGCGCACGTGCGTGGAAAGCAGGCGCTCCTGGCAGACGGCCGTGGTCAGGTCCACCTGCCGCTGCATCGCGCGCGAGATCTTACGGGTGAGGGCCACGGGCGCTCTCTCCGGGGTTGCTGGGGTGGGCGCCCCGGCGGCGGCGGCCGGGGCGGTTGCCCGGGCGCGGAGCAAGTTCCATTCCGGCGCGCGGCTACGGACCTGCTCCCAGGCCGTTCTGACGGGCTGTGGGCGGTCACGGGGAGGCCCTGGAGGAAAGAAGGCAGGACGCCAGGATGTCTCCATCGCCGCTTCCGCGCCCTCGGCGTCTCGGCGCGGTACCGAGTCCGCAAAACCACTTCATATCAAGATCTTTATTACCGGATTCCGCAGGAGGCCGGCTTGTTTCGCGGATGCGCTTGATGACACTCGCCGCAAACGCGAGCGGCCCCATCCCGAACGTGTCGGGAGGGGGCCGCGGGGTGTGCGTACGCCGCGCTTACGGCTGCGGCGTGGCCGGAGCCGCTGGGGCGGGCGTGGCCGGAGCCGTGCCCGTCACCGGGGCGGGAGTCGTGCCCGTCGCGGGGGCGGCCTGCGTACCGGTCGCCGGGGCGGGCTGGATCGGGCCGGTCGCACCGCCCGTCTGCGGAGCGGGGGCCGGCGCGGCCTGCTGGCCGCCGCGCTGGAACTCGCGCTGCAGAATGCTGTCCGCGCCGCGCGGGCGCGAGGACAGGATCGAGAGCGTGAACGCCAGCAGCAGGAACGCCCCGCCGCAGTACCAGCTCAGCTTGGTGAGCAGGGTGGTGGCGTGGCGGCCGCCGAACAGGGTGTCGGTGCCGGCGCCGCCGCCCATGGCGGCAAGCCCGCCCCCCTTCCCGGCCTGCAGCAGGACCACGGGAATCAGGATCAGGGCGTCGAGGATCAGCAGGATCAGCAGGAACGTGAACACGGGCAGGCCCGGAAAGAGGTCGATCTTTATCTACGGGGAAACGAATAACTTAGGCGAGAAGGACCGATCGGTCAACCCGCCGACCGGCAGATGGCCGCGAATCCCCCCGCATCCAGGCTGGCGCCGCCCACCAGCACGCCGTCCACGCCGGGCTGCGACATCAGCTCCGCCGCGTTGTCGGGCTTTACGCTGCCGCCGTAGAGGATGGGGACGGCGTCCGCCGCCTCGCGCCCGAACGCCCGCGCCAGCTGCTCACGGACGGCGCGGTGCATGGAGGCCGCGTCCTGCGGGGTCGCGGTGACGCCGGTGCCGATGGCCCAGACGGGCTCGTACGCCACCACCAGCTCGCCGATCTCCTGCGCGGAGAGGATGGCGAGGACGGGCTGCAGCTGCTCGGCGACCACCGCCCCGGCGCGGTCCGCGCGGCGCTCCTCGATGGTTTCGCCCACGCACAGCACGGGGGTCAGGCCGCCGGCCAGCACAGCGCGCACTTTCTTCGCCGTCTCGTCACTCGTCTCGCCGAAGACGTGGCGGCGCTCGCTGTGGCCGATCAGCACCAGCTCCGCCCCCGCGTCCTTCGCCATGCCGACGGAAAGCTCGCCGGTAAAGGCGCCGCTGGCCTGCCAGTAGACGTTCTGCACGCCGAGGCGGATGTCCGGCCGCCCCTGGATGGCCTCCTTCGCGGCAGCGAAGGAGAGGGCGGGGGGAAAGAAGACGACGGTGCGGTCGTCCGCCGGCTGGTGCATCGCCAGGAAGTCGGCGAAGAAGCGGGTCGTTTCGGACGGCCCGTGGTTCATCTTCCAGTTGCCGGCGAGCACCGGCCCGCGCGGCGCGCTCACGCGGCGTCCTCCAGCGCGGCCACGCCGGGGAGCTCCTTGCCTTCCAGGAACTCCAGCGAGGCGCCGCCGCCGGTGGAAACGTGCGACATCCGCGACTCCAGCCCCAGATCCGCCACCGCCGCGGCCGAATCGCCGCCGCCGATGATGGTGGTCGCGCCGCGGCCGGTCGCTTCGGCCACCGCCTCGGCCACGCCCCTGGTTCCCGCGGCGAACTCGGGGACTTCGAAGACGCCCATCGGCCCGTTCCACAGCACCGTCCGCGCGTCGGACAGCACGCGGCGGTACTCCTGCACCGTCCGCGGGCCGACGTCCAGCACCATGCGGTCCGCGGGGATCTGCTCGCGATCCACCGTCTGCGTCTGCTGGGCGGCCTCCATCTTCTCCGCCACCACGGCGTCCACGGGGAGGACCAGCTTGCCGCCGGCGGTGGAGAGGAGCTCGCGCGCCATGTCCAGGCGGTCGTCCTCCACCAGCGAGGTGCCGGTGGCCAGGTCCATCGCCCTGAAGAAGGTGTTGGCCATCGCCCCGCCGATGAGCAGGCGGTCCACCTGCGGCAGGAGGGAGCGGATGACGTCGATCTTGCCGCTGATCTTGGCGCCGCCCAGGATGCCGACGAACGGGCGCTTCGGCTCGGCCAGGGCGCGGCCCAGGTACTGGAGCTCGCGGTCCATCAGCAGGCCGGCGACCACGGGCTTGCCCTGCGCGCGCATCACCGCCGCCACGCCCGCCGTCGATGAATGCGCCCGGTGCGCGGCGCCGAACGCGTCGTTCACGAACACGTCGCCCAGCGCGGCCATCTGCTCCGCCAGCGCGGAGTCGTTCTTTTCCTCGCCCGGATGGAAGCGGGTGTTCTCCAGCAGCAGCACCTCGCCGTCCTGCATCATGCTGGCGGCGCCCTGCGCCTCGCGGCCCACGGTGTCCTCCACGAAGCGGACCGTGCGCCCCTCCAGCAGCTCCCCGAGACGCGCGGCGACGGGCCTGAGCGACATCTCCGGCACCGGCTTGCCCTTGGGGCGGCCGAAGTGGGCCAGCAGGATGACGCGCGCGCCCTGCTGCAGCAGCGCGTCGAGCGTGGCGAGCGTGGTGGTGATGCGCGTGTCGTCGGTAATGCGGCCCTCGTCGTCCAGCGGAACGTTGTAGTCCACGCGGACCAGCACGCGCCGGCCGCGGACCTGGTCCTCCGTCAGGTCCGCGATGGTCTTCTTTCTGGCGCTCACAGCCGCTCGCCCATGTAGCGGGCCAGGTCCACGCAGCGGTTGCTGTACCCCCACTCGTTGTCGTACCAGGCGACGACCTTCACCAGCCCCGCCACGACCGCGGTGGACGGCGCGTCGATGATGGAGGAGTGCGGGTTGCCGGTGAAGTCGATGGAGACCAGCTCGTTGGTTTCGTAGCCCAGAATCCCCTTCATCCGTCCCCCGGACGCGGCGCGCAGGGCATCGTTCACCTGCTTCGCATCGACCTCCTTCTCCAGCTCCGCCGTCAGGTCCACGACGGAAACGTCGGGCGTGGGGACGCGGATGGCGGTCCCGTCGATCTTTCCCTTCACCTCGGGGATCACCAGCGCGGTGGCCTTGGCGGCGCCGGTCGTCGTGGGGATCATCGACATGGCGGCGGCGCGGGCGCGGCGCAGGTCCTTGTGGGGCAGGTCCAGGATGTTCTGGTCGTTGGTGTACGCGTGGACGGTGGTCATCAGCCCGCGGCGGAAGCCGAACTCGTCCAGCAGCACCTTGACCACGGGCGCCAGGCAGTTGGTGGTGCAGCTGGCGTTGGAGACCACGTGGTGGCTGGCCGGATCGTACTTGTCCTCATTGACGCCCAGGACGATGGTGATGTCCTCGTTCTTGGCGGGAGCGCTGATGATGACCTTCTTCGCCCCGCCCTGGATGTGCTTCTCGGCGTCGGCCTTGTTCGTGAAGCGGCCGGTGCTCTCGATGACGATGTCCACGCCCAGGTCGCCCCAGGGGAGCGCGGCGGGGTCCTTTTCGGCGAACACCTTCACCTCGTCGCCGTCCACCACCAGACTCTGCTCGCGCGCCTCGACGGTGCCGCCGTAGGTGCCGTGCACGGAATCGTACCTGAGCAGGTGGGCCAGCGTCTTCGTGTCGGTCAGGTCGTTCACGGCCACGAAGTCGATGTCGGTGCCACCGGCCTTCTTGGCGGCCCGCAGAACGTTGCGGCCAATGCGGCCGAACCCGTTGATGGCGACGCGAATGGGCATGGTTTCTCGGTCAGATGGACGTCAGAAAGGACGACGGAGCGCCGGGCCCGTGCGGCTCAGCGCTCCAGCTCCGGGATCACGCGGGCAAAGGTGGCCACGCTCACCACGCGCGCGCCCGCCTCCAGCAGCGTCTGCGAGCATGCCAGGGCGGTGGCGCCGGTGGTCCACACGTCGTCCACCAGCATCACGTGCTCCCCCTGGATGCGTTCCGCCTGCTCCACCGGGACGGAAAAAGCGCGCGCCACATTAGCCCGGCGCTCTTCCGGATGCAAGGCCGTCTGCGTCTTTGTCTGCTTCGTCCTGACGAGCACGTCGGGCGCCGCCTGCCACCCCATCTTCTTCGCGAACGCGGCGGCCAGCAGCGCGGCCTGGTTGTAGCCGCGCTCGCGCAGCCGCGCCTTGCTGGTGGGCACGGGGACCACGGTGCGCACCTCGTCGTCCACGTCGCGCGGCCAGCTCATCTCCGCCATGCGCTGCGCCATTGGGTCCGCGGCGCCCTCCCAGCCGCGGTACTTGAGGGCATGAACGATGGCCTTGGTTTCGTCCCCCATCAGGAACGCGGAGCGGATGGCGCGCACGGCCTGCGGCCAGTCGCCGCAGGTGCGGCACTTGGGGCGCGGGTCCTCGTTGGCGGGCACGGGGCCCCAGCAGCGCTCGCAGCGCGGATGCGGCAGGGTGCGACACCTGACCCAGCACAGGCGGCAGACCAGGCGGTCCTTTTCCGTGGTGGGGATGGGGTTGTCGCACGACACGCAGACGGGCGCGAACACCAGGTCCATGGCGCCGTCGCCCAGGTCGCGGAACACGTCTCTCAGGTAGGGCATGGTGGAGAGCGCTGATTGTGGTCGAGGTTCGCGATGGATTCCGGGCCGCGGGGAGCGTCGCTCACGCAAACGCGAGTCCGGCGGCCACAAACTTCTACAAAGCAGTCGCCTTCCGAAAGGTCTCGCGGCCGGTTCGGGAGATGGAGGAGCCGGCGTGCGCCGGATCTCCACACGCGAACGGGGCGGCGGATGACGGCCGCGGCAAAACGTCCGGACTGCCATCGCGGAGACGTACGCGGGCGGCGCCGGCGTGCTGGCGGGGCAGCTCTGGCTGATGTGAGCGGGGGTGTTGCCATCCCAGGGCACGAGACGTCGTCCTGAGTCATCCGGCGCTGCCCGCACCTTGTGCGATGCAAGGCAGTTCTCCCCCTCTCCGCGAGGAACGAGCGGGGAGGGGCCGGGGGGAGGGGCCCTCCGCCGGGCCGGGCACCGTTCCATTCAGGGGAGGCGCCGCGCCAATCCTGCTTTCTCCATGGGCTTTGGCGCCGGCTCGAAGGACCTTGCCGGCATGGCCGGGAGCCGGCTCAATGCCGTGAAGCTGGTCCCACGGCGTTGGATGAAAGGTCCTTCGGTCGCGCCACGACCATTTACGTGGCTTTGAGTTCCGCGCAGGTGTCCCTGAATAGAAAGGGATTCGGGCGAGCTCCGTGGAGCGGGTCGTGGCACCTGCCCGGGCGAGTAGATTTCTCAGTCGGCGCCACAGGTTCCTGCACCGGCAGCGATCACGCGGGCGCCTCCTTCGAAATGACAGCCGAGGCGAGCGACTTTCATTCGACAGGGTGCGCGTAGCGCCGAATGACTCAGGATGACGTCTTCCGGATGCGAAGGCCTCGAATCGAGGAGTGAAGACTCACCCCACGCCGTCCGCGCGCGCTCCACCTGGTCCAGCGCGCGGCGCAGGAACTCGTCGGACGGGGGAGGCCGCCCGGGATCGTGCGGAATCTCCAGGCCCAGGTACGCGAGCATGCGGCGATAGCCGGTGCGCGTAAGCCAGCAGTACGACGACACGCACGCCCGCACGCTGGTCACCCGCCGCCAGGGCGGCGCGGCGTCGCGGGCGCGCCGCGCGTGGTAGTTGAACGACGTGCGCGCATCCGCCGCGCTACCGGGCGGACACCAGCTTGATGATGAACACCAGGTTGGAGTTGGGCGGCACCTGGCCCACGCGGCGCCCGCCGTACGCCAGCGCGGCGGGCACCACCAGCTGCCGCTGCCCGCCGGCCCGCATGCCCAGGATGCCGCTCTCCCAGCCGCGGATCACGGTGCCCGCGCCCAGCTCGAACTCCACGGGCGCGGCCGGCGGTGCCACGGCGTCGATCTGCGTGCCGTCGGGAAGGAATCCCGCGAAGTACACGCTTACGCGGGCCCCGCGCCGCACCTGCGGGCCATCCCCCACCACCAGGTCGCGTGTGTACACGCCGGCGCTGGTGCGCTCCATCGCCGGCAGGTCCACCTGCAGCGCGGGCGCCCAGCTGATGGACTCCGGCGCCAGCGCGCTCGAGCCGGCACTCGCCGCGGCGCCGCAACCGGCGGTGATCGTCAGGAACAGGCAGAGGGAGGCGAAGCGCTTCATTCGTGTGGCTCGCGAATCGGGTGGAGGTGCGCCGGTCCGATGCAAAGCTCCGCGCGCGCCCGCGGATGCGCAAGCTCGGCGCGAGGTGATTGATCCACACGTCCCACGCTGACGGGTATCAACCGGTGCTGATCTGGTTTCCTGATGAGGATGAGAGGATGTCGCCCAAACCTTCCGCACGGAAGCCGCGATGATGTCCCCGCGAGGAAACCTGAAATAACGCAAGCCTTCGCGGCGCGGACGAAGGATCTTGCCGGCATGACCGTAGGGCCTGCTCCGGAGCGCAGGAGGCCCCCACGAGTCGGAAGAAAGGTCGTTCGGTCGCGCCGGGTGGTACTGCGTGAGTTCAAATTCCGCGCGGCGCTCCGGGACAGAAAGAAACTCTGGG
>DATABT010000092.1:0-9150 GCA_036259455.1 Longimicrobium sp.
TGCCAACCTCCCCCGGACCTGGGGGAGGTCGCAAGCGCGTCGCGCGGGAGGGGGCGCGGCCTGGCGCCCGCCGCCGCGACGGCACCCCGTTCGACGTTTACACCCTCTCCCGTGCAGTTCGCGGGAGAGGGTGGCCGAGGAACGAGGCCGGGTGAGGGCCCGCCGGGTGAGGCCCGGGCGGGTGAGGCCCCTACCCCGCCGTCGCCTCCGTCACGCTGCGCCCGAACCGCTGCGAAAGCCGCCGCAGCACCAGCTCGCTGATCCCCTTGAGCGTATCGAACACCCCGATGCCGCCCAGCGCCTGCGCCTCGAAGCGCGGCAGGTCGCGGTAGTTCAGCAGGTCGTCCATCTCCTCCACCGACAGCACGTCCGGAAGGTCGCGCTTGTTGTACTGGAGGACGATGGGGATCGTCCGCGGGTCCACCCCCTGCTCCAGCAGGTTCACCTGCAGGTTGCGGAAGCTCTCCACGTTCTCTTCCCGCTGCGCGCGCTGGCTGTCGGCCACGAACACCACGCCGTCCGCGCCCTGCAGCACCAGCTTGCGGGTGGCGTCGTAGTAGACCTGGCCGGGCACCGTGTACAGCTGGAACCGCGTCTGGAACCCGCTGATCGTCCCCAGGTCCAGGGGAAGAAAGTCGAAGAACAGCGTGCGGTCCGTCTCCGTGGCCAGCGAGACCATGCGCCCGCGGCGGTCCTCCGGCACCTGGCCGTGGATGTACTGCAGGTTCGTCGTCTTTCCGCTGCGCCCCGGACCGTAGTACACGATCTTGGACGTGATCTCGCGGGTGCTGTAGTTGACCAGCGACATATGCCTCTAGCAGTCAGGCGGACGCGCCGCCGAACAGGTTCTCCAGCCCGGCCTCCAGGTCCCGCTCGAACGCCCGCGCGTCCGCGGTGGGCCGCACCTCGCTCCATCCGGGGAGCGACGCCACCTGGCCGGTAAACTGGTCGAAGAACACCTGCACCAGCCCGATGGACGAGTCTTCGCCGAACACGGCGATCACGATCAGGTTCTCCGCCGGCGTGCGAAAGGGGCCGATGAACACCTGCGCCCTCGCCCCGCCTTGGTGCAGGTGCCCGAATCCGCCCATCCCCAGCAGCTCCGCCAGCGCGCGCGACGACGCGTGGATGCCGGCGCCCAGGGCGGCCACGCCCATCACGTCCAGCGCGCGGGCAAAGCCCCGCTGCGCCAGCACCTGGCCGCTCTCGTTGATGAGCAGCACCAGGCGAAGGCCGGCCTCGCGGGCGAACCGCTCCACCGGGGCCTCCAGCGCGCCCACGAACTCCTGCAGGTCGCCGCGCCTCATCCCAGCGCCTCGACCACGCGCTGCGCCTCCAGCCGCACCAGCCCCACGTTCACCCAGCTCTCCGCGATCACCACCAGCAGCAGGTCGCCCAGTTGCGGCGGCGCGGCGGCGAAGAGCAGGCCGTCCTCGCCCTCTACCTGAAGGTAGCTCGCGCTGCCGAACTCCGCCGCCTGCACGCTTCTGCGCGCGCGGCGAAAGAGGGAGGCGACGAGTGCCGCCGCCGCCGGACCGGGCACGCCCACCATCAGGTCCTCTTCCACGATCAGCCCGTCTTCCGCGGCCACCACCATCGACCCGCGGACGCCGGTGATGCGGTTTACGCGGCCCAGCATCTCGCCGTACGCGCTCACGCCGCACCTCCCGCGCCCAGAAAGCGCAGCGCCGCGTCGCGCGCGCGCCCGGCCACGCGCAGCACCCACCCCGTGGGCACCTCGCGCCGCCCCGCCACGGCGATCATCCCGTCCCCCGCGGGCGCCAGGCGCACCACGGCCTCCGGCGTTTCGACGAGGATTCCCTTCCACGCGCCCAGCCCCAGATGCGCCAGCGCGCGCCCCGCCTCGGACGACGCGCCGGAAAGGACGGCGGCCACCTCGGGCCCGCGGTCCGTGCCGCCCACCACCATCTGCCCCGCGAGCACGAAGCCCTGGTCGTCCAGCAGCACCGCGCCCACGATGCCCCGCTCCCCCGCGAAGCCGTCGAACTCGCCCGCCACCGCGTCGAAGTGCGTCCCGTCCTCGCTCGCCGTCGCCGCGGGAGCAGGGGCGGCGGATGCGGTGGATGCCGCGGCCGGCGTCTCCATCCGCGGCGCGGGCGGCGCGGAACGGGCGGGGGATGCAGATCCGCCGCGCCCGCCGCTGGATTTCGACCAGCTCTCCTCCAGCGCGTCGCGGACCTGCTGATCGAACGCGTCGTTCGCCAGCGCCTTTTCCAGGTGGCGGACGGCGATGGCATGCTCGCCCCGCGCGTAGGCGTTCAGCCCGATCTCCCGGCGGGAGGCCTGGTGATCGGGGTCCAGCGCCAGGGCGATGTCCCACTCGTCGAACGCCTTGAGCAGCTCGCCGCCCTCCTGGTACAGCACCCCCAGGAGGTAGTGCGCCTCCACGTGGTCCGGGTGCTTCTCCAGCCCGCGGATGCACAGCTTGAGCGCGGCGTCGCGGCGCCCCTGCTCGCGGTACGCCTGCGCGAGGGGCAGGAAGGAGAGGCTGGCGGGGTCCGCCGCCACCTCGTCGCTCCACTGGCGCACCTGCATGGGCGTGGCGGGGCTCAATGCGCCTCCTCGTCCATCACGGACAGCAGCGCGTCCGCGGCGTCGCGCGCGCGCTCGGCGCGGGCGCGGCGGAGGCCGGCGGCCGCGTCGTCCAGGCGCAGGTACGTGTCCCAGGCCTCGCGGGCGCGGTGCAGGTCGCCGGTGTGCGCGGCGGCAAAGCCCATCTGGTAGTGCACGGGCGCGTCCAGGGGGTCCAGCGCGGCCGCGCGGCCCAGCGCGATCAGCGCCTCGCCCCAGCGTCCCAGCCGGCGGTGCGCCTGCGCCAGGAGCGTGTAGACCTCCGGCCGCTCGGGGTGCGCGCGGGCCAGGTCGTCCAGAATGCGCCGCGCCCGGTCCGCCGCGCCGTCCGCCAGCGCCAGCTGCGCCTCGCCCAGCGCGTCGCGCAGGGGGCGCTCCATGGGCATGGCGGAGGGGGAGGGCTCCGGCGCGTCCTCGCGGATGTCGACGACGCCCGTGGACGCCAGGCCGTAGACGATCTTGGCCACGTCGAAGTCGCTGCGCCCCAGCGCGCTCGCGATGGCCTTGAGCGGACGCGTCCCGTCGATCTCCGCCAGCACCTCCCACTCGGTGGGGTGCAGGTCCAGCGTGGGCCCGTCCGGCGAGTCGCCCACCAGCACGGGGATCACGCCCATGTGGGGGACCTTGGTCTCCAGGGTGGACCACTCGTCCACGCGGCGCGCGGCCTCCATCAGCAGCGACTCGGTGCTCACCCGCACCGCCACGTTGCCGTTGGAAACGGCGGGCCCCTCCTCGAAGCGGAAGTAGCCGTCCTTCCACTGGATGAGCTCGAAGACGATCTCCTGGATCTGAAAGCGCAGCTGCCGCCGGACGTCGTCTTCCGTGACGATGCCCTGCTCCACCAGCACCGTTCCCAGCGCGCGGCCGGGGGCGATCTGCTGCGCGCGGCGCGCCGTCTGGATCTGCGACTCCGTCACCTTGCCGGCGCGCAGCAGCAGGTGCCCCAGCCGGTCGTGCGCCGTCCCCATCTCCGCGCCGACGACCGCGCCGCGGTCAAAGCGCACCAGCGCCGGCCGGTGCCGCCCGCCCTCGGGGGCGATGGAGAGCGTCCCCGTCTTGCGGCTCAGGTCCAGCAGCTGGAACACGTCCGTCAGCGCCAGCTCGCGCAGCGGTCCTTCGATCGCCATCCGTCAGACCCCCACGCCCGCCTCGGTGTGGAACACGCGCGCCATGTCAAGCGCCATGGCCAGGTTCTGCCGCGCCGGCTCCGCGTACGGGCCCGACGGGTCCGCGTCCACCGCCGCGCGCCAGTGCTCGATGGCCTGCCGGAAGCGCCGCTCCCCGCTGGCGACCACGCCCAGGTGAAAGTGCGCGTCCGCCCGCTCGGGATCGAACTTCAGCACGCGGTTCAGGGCGCGCACCGCGTCCTCGCGCCGCCCGTCGTCGTTCAGCGCCTGGCCCAGGAGGACCAGCGCCTCGAAGTGGTACGGATCGCCCGCCAGCAGGTCCACCAGCGCGTCCACCGCCTCCCCCGGCTTGCCGGCGCGGCGCAGCGCCGTGGCCAGCAGATACGCGGCCTCGGAGTACGTGGGCAGCACGTCCAGCGCGGCGCGGCACTCCGCGATCGCCTCGTCCACGCGGCTGGCGGACAGCAGCAGCCGCCCCAGCTCCACCCGCGCCGCGACGAAGTCGGGATCCAGGTGCACCGCGCGGCGCAGCGCCCGCTCCGCGTCGCCCGCGCGGCCGGCGGCCAGCGCGGCGCGGCCCAGGTGGCGCAGCAGCCCGGGGTCGCGCGGGGAAAGCTCGCACGCGCGGGAAAGCGTGCGCACGGCGCCCTCGGCCTGGCCCTGGAGGAGGAGGACCTCGCCCAGCACCTGCAGGTTCTCCAGGTGGTCGGGCTCGTGCGCGTGCACCTCTTCCGCCGCCTCGCGCGCGTCGTCCAGGCGGTGCAGGCGCAGCAGGGCGCGGGCGCGGCCGGCCAGCGCGCGGGCGTGGTCCGGCGTCCACGGCTGCCCCTCCAGCCGCGCGTACGCCGCGTCGAAGCGCTCCAGCGCCTCGCCCTCCAGCCCCTGCCGCAGAAAGATCTGCGCGGTCAGCAGCGCCGCCTCCACGGGGTTTGCCCCCGCGACGGCCACGCGGCGGATCTCCGCCAGGGCGCGGTCCAGGAGGCCCTTGGACAGGTAGTCCTCCACCAGCGCAAAGGCGTCAGCCGCCGGCTCCGGCGCCTCGTCCTTCCTGGGCTGCAGCTCGGCGAAGATGGAGTCCAGCGCCCCCTCCTCCAAGCTGAAGCTCTCCACGCCGCGGTCCTCGCCGCTGATGCGCTCCGCCGCGTCCAGCTCCGGCGCCAGCACCTCCGCGTACTCGAACTGCAGGTCGATCGCCAGCTTGTAGCGCGGCGTGGTGTAGTACGGGTTCAGCTCCAGCGCGCGCTTGGTCTCCCGCAGCGCACCCTCGAAGTCGCCGAGGTTGGAGAGGACGAAGGAGAGGTTGTAGCGCGCCTCCGCGTGGTCCGGGTCGCTTTCCACCGCGCGGACGAAGGCGTTGCGCGCCTCCTCGTACCGCCGCGTCTCCATCAGCACCGCGCCGATGCCGTTCCACGCCGCCGCGGCGTTGGAGTTGGCCCGCAGCGCGGCGCGGTAGGCATCCAGCGCGGCGCCGTGGCGGCCTCGGCGCAGGTACATCAGCCCGCGGTTGCACCACGCGTCCGTGAACCCCGCGCGCAGCGTAACCGCCTCGCGGAACGACGCCTCCGCGCCGTCCGGGTCGCCGCGATGGAGGCGCACGACGCCCAGGTTGTTCCACGCCAGCGGGTACGCGGGGTCCATCTCCAGCGCGCGGCGGTAGCTGGTCTCCGCGTCGTTGATGGACCCCGACTGGTGCAGGCAGGCGCCGCGCTCGTTCCACAGCTTGGGGCTGCGCTCGTCCTCCGCCAGAAGGCGGTCGTACAGATCCAGCGCCTGCCCCGCCTTGCCCTGGAGCAGGTAGACCTCCGCCATCGACTGGCGAACCAGCCCCGGCTCCTCGCCGGCCTCCAGCGCGCGGGTGAACTCGCGCAGGGCCTCCTCGTACAGCCCCTTCTGGCGAAAGGCGATGCCCAGGTTGTAGTGCGCCAGCACCTCGCCGGCCGCCACTTCCGGACGGCGGACGCGGCCGCCGACCAGCTCCTGGTAGCGGGCGGACGAGTAGCGGTCCAGCGACAGGTTGGTCTGCGCCTTGGCGTAGTTGGGGTTGAGCTGCGTGGCGCGGCGGCTGCTGGCCGCGGCGCGCTCCATGTCGCCCATGTCACCGTAGACGAAGGCCAGCACGTAGTGGGCGTCGGCCAGTTCCGGGTTCAGCTCGATGGCGCGCGAAAGCTCCCGCAGCGCCTCTTCGTTCAGCCCGCGGTTGTAGTACAGCTCGCCCAGGGAGAAGTGGAGCACGGCGCTGTCGGGGTCCATCCGCAGCGCCTGCTGGAACCACTCCATGGCCGCCTCGAAGTGGCCGCCCGCCTTTTCCGCCTGCCCCAGCTGGATGAGCGTCGCGAGATCGTCCTGGTCCGTCGCCAGCACGCGCCGGAGCTCGGCGACCGCGCCCGCGCTGTCGCCGGTGTTCAGGTACGCCTGGGCCAGACGGCGCCGGGCGTCGCTATCGGTCGGATCCTCGCGCAGCCGCTCGCGCAGCTCGCTGATGAGCCGGTCGTAGTAGCCGGTGTTGAAGTAAGCGATCTCCAGGTTGCGCTGGGCAACCTGCATCTTGGGGTCGATGGCCAGCGCCCGCTGGAACTGGGCGATGGCCTCCTCGTACATCCCCTTGTTGAAGTAGAGGACGCCCAGGTTGTTGTGCGCACCCGCGTCGGCCGCGTCGATGCGCTGGGCGAACCCGCGAAGGATGCGGAGGTCCCGCTCCGAGTGGGGCGGCCGGGCGGCCGCTTCGGGGGCGGCGGGTTCCGTCACGTCAAGCCAGACGGATGGATTGCAGGATGATCTGCAGCGACTCCACGTCGGGAAGCAGAAGGAACTGCCCCATCACCTTGTCCTCGGCATCCATCTGGAACTCGGTCTGAATGCAGAACACCACGTCGCGTTCGTGCCCGAAGTTGGTGTACGCCGTGGTCATGACCGCTCCGCACAGGTCGATGACCAGCGAGGGAACGGACGGCAGAAGCATGAGCCCCATGAAGTCGCTGATGGCGTTCATGTAGGCCGCGCTCAGGATGTTTCCCGCCTCCTTGATGGCGCTCTGCTCCAGCTCGCCGAAGACGTGCGCGCTCCCCTTGGGGCGATGGAGGAGCATCTCGGCCAGGCGCATGGCCGCGGGCCGGGGAAAGATGAGCAGCGTGCGGCCGGTAAGGTCGCCCAGCATGTGCATGAGCACCGCGGCCACCACCTCGTCGGCGTTGCCGATGACCTCGGGCACGTCCTCCAGCGGCACCACCTGCAGCCGGGGGACGTTGATCATGATGCGGGTGTTGGTCATCTGCGACAGCGCCGTGGCGGCGTGCCCCGCGCCCATGTTGGACACCTCGCGCAAGCCGTCCAGCTGCACCGCCTGCAGTTCCCGCAAATCGATCGTCATCGGACGCTGGTCTCGTTGATTTCAGTCAATGCTGCTCGATTGCTTCATCCCACCTGGCCGAGTCCCGCGCGCCGACGTGCGGGCGCCTCGCCTTCCCGAAACACACCCGCTGACGTCATCCTGAGGGAGGCGCCGCGTGATCCATAACCCCGCGCGCGATCCCATGGCGCCGACCGAAGGACCTTCTCCGCCGGGGCACGAACGCCGTTCCCCGGATGACTGATCGCGCCGTTGTTACGAGGTGCGGGCCCTCGCCGAGAGGGGAGAACCCGATCCGCGCGCGAACCTGTCATTCCGGGGAAGGCGCCCTCCCGATCCCTTCCCTGCCGCGATGCCGGAGCGCCGACGTGCTGGCGCCTCGCCTTCCAGAAACACACCCGCTGACGTCATCCTGAGTCATTCGGCGCTGCGCGCACCCTGTGGGATGAAAGTCGCTCGCGCCGCGGCTGTCATTTCGAAGGAGGCGCCGCGTGATCGCTGCCGATGCAGGAACCTGTGGCGCCGACTGAGAAATCTACTCGCCCGGGCAGGTGCCGGGCCCGCTCGACGGCCCTCGCCCAAATCCCTTTCTATTCAGGGAGGCGCCGCGTGATCCATCCCCGTTCGCGATCTCACGGCGCCGACCGAAGGACCTTCTCCGCCGGGGCACGGACGCCGCTCCCCTGCGCGAGGCCCGCCTCCGTGCTTCGCGGGCAAGGTCCTTCGGTCGCCGCCATGGACCCTGCACACCCCGCGTCCGCGCGGCGGCTCCCTCAGGATGACGTCACCCGGGATGTCGGATCACCCCGCGTGGGCGGCCGCTCCCAGCAGGCTGCCGGCGTCAAGGATCAGCGCGGGGCGGCCGTCGGAGAGGATGGTGGCGCCGCTGAACAGGCGCAGCGTGTCGGCCGTGGCGTCGAACGCCTTGACCACGATCTCCTGCTGCCCCAGCAGCTGGTCCACCTCCAGCCCCACCCGCTGCTCCCCCACCTCCAGGATCACCGCCGCGCGCTTCCCCTCCGGCCGCACGCCGTTGGTGCTCAGCAGCCGGCGCAGCGAGTGCAGCGGGATCACCTCGTCGCGCAGGTAGGCGACGGGGCGGCCCTTGACCGCGCCGATCTCCTCCGGCATCAGGTGCACCGTCTCGCCCACGTGGGTCAGCGGCAGCGCGTAGGTCTCGCCGCTCTGGCGAACCAGGAGCGCGCGGACGATGGCCAGCGTCTGCGGCAGCTGCAGCGTCATGGAGGTGCCCTGCCCCGGCGTGCTGGCGATCTCCAGCATTCCGCCCAGCGCGCGGACGCGCGTCGCGACGACGTCGAGCCCCACGCCGCGCCCGGAGACGTCCGTCACCGTCTCCGCGGTGGAAAAGCCGGGGCGGGTGATGAGGCGCGCCACGTCGTCGTCGCTCATCGTCCGCGCCTCGTCGGCGGTGATGAGGCCGGCGGCCAGCGCCTTGGCCAGCACCCTGTCGCGCTGGATGCCGCGGCCGTCGTCTTCCACGCGAATGACGATGCGGCTTCGCTCGCGGGCGGCGGACAGGCGCAGCGTTCCCGTCTCCGGCTTGCCCGCCGCGCGCCGCTCCGCGGGCGACTCGATGCCGTGGTCCAGCGAGTTGCGCAGCAGGTGGACGAGCGGATCGCCGATCTCGTCCAGCATCGACCGGTCCAGCTCGATCTCCTTGCCCTCGATCACGAAGTCCACGCGCTTGCCCAGCGTGCGCGCCGCGTCGCGGACCAGGCGCGGAAAGCGGTCGAACACCTGCCACACGGGCGCCATGCGGGCCTGCATGATCTCGTCCTGCAGCTCGCCGATGAGGCGCGCGGCCTGGTCGATGGCCTCGGCCAGGTCCGGCTCCGCCGCGCCCGCCAGCCGCCGCATGCGGTCGCGGACGATGACCAGCTCGCCCACGCCGTTGACCAGCGCGTCCAGGCGGCGCAGGTCCACGCGGATGTTGCTCGCCCGCCCCGCGGCGCCGGCCATCTCCTGCGCGCCCGCGGCCTCGTCGCCCGCAGCGGGCGCTGGTCATCACCTTCCTCAACCCGGCGGTCGCGGTGCTGCTCGGCGTGCTGCTGCTCGACGAGCCGT
>DATABT010000093.1:0-20417 GCA_036259455.1 Longimicrobium sp.
CCACGCAGTCTGTGGGAGAGGGGGCGGGGGGTGAGGGCCCGGCGACGCCGGCGTGATCCCCGCTTTCCACCACCCCTCCCCCGGGGTTGGGGGAGGGGTCGCCGGCCGTTGCGAGGACGAGCAAAAGGTCCGGCGGGGGAGAGGGGCCCGCGCAACCGGGAAGAGCCCCCCGCGAACCGATTCGGCCTTCCGGAGTAAGCATCCGCAGCGGCAGGATCTGGATCGAGTGTTGGATAAACCCACGGAGAGACATACGATGGCCTATCCCGAGATGATGGTGGCACCCATGCGCAAGGACCTCACGCGCCTGGGCGTGCAGGAACTGCGCACGCCGGACGAGGTGAAGCAGGCGCTGGAAGACACGAGCGAGCCCACGCTGCTGGTGGTGAACTCCATCTGCGGCTGCGCGGCCCGCAACGCGCGCCCCGCCGTGGCCATGGCCCTGGAGAACGCGAAGAAGCCCGCGAAGCTCACCACCGTCTTCGCCGGCCAGGACGTGGAGGCCACGCAGGCCGCCCGCGGCTACATCCACGGCTATCCGCCCTCGTCGCCCAGCATCGCGCTGTTCAAGGACGGCGACGTGGCGTTCATGCTGGAGCGCCACCAGATCGAGGGGCGCAGCGCCGAGGCCATCGCCGAGGACCTGCGGAACGCGTTCGAGCAGTACTGCTGATCGATCGCGACCCTGATGAAAACGACGCCCCCCGCCGCGATCTCCGGCCGGGGGCGTCGGTTCGTCCTCCCCTGAACAGCGTTGCACGCAGAGCAGCGGAGGGACGGAAAAGCAGAGGAGGGCGATCTGCTGCTCTGCCCCTCTGCCCCTCTGCTGCTCTGCGTGAGAGCTGCTGGCCTTCCGGAGAGTGGATCGAACGTCCGCGCGGAGGCTTGTTTCGCCCCGTGGCGCGGGGTAACTTCGCCGGTCCGTGCCCGGCGCGGAAACTCCGGAATCTCACCATCGACACGATGCAGAACACGCTCGTTCCGCTGCTCCCCGTGGAGCGCGACACCATCCCGAAGATCTTTTTCGGCGGCATCGACCGGCATCCGCGCGCCGGGGCCATGCAGTTCCGCACGGCCGAAGGGGGTTGGCAGGGCCTCTCCACGCAGGAGGTGGAGCGGCGCGTGACGGCGGTGGCGGCGGCGCTGGACGCGGCGGGGATCGCGGCGGGCGACCGCATCGCCCTCCTGTCCGAGAACCGGCCGGAGTGGGCCATCACCGACTTCGCCGCGGTGGGGCAGGGGATCATCGACGTCCCTCTGTATCCCACCCTACCCGCCAACCAGGTGCAGTACATCCTGCGCGACTGCGACGCGCAGATCGTCTTCGTCTCCACGGCGGCGCAGGCGGCCAAGATCGCCGAGATCCGCAAGGACCTGCCGGCACTGCGGCACGTGATCGTCTATGACGACGCCATCGTCGCCGGCACCACCACCTTCGAGTCGTTCCTGGCGGACGGGCAGCGCGCGGTGGACGAGGGGCGGTTCACGGACTTTCGCGCCCGCGCGCTGGCCGTGCCGCGCGACCAGGTGGCCACGCTCATCTACACCAGCGGGACCACGGGCAACCCCAAGGGGGTGATGCTCACGCACTGGAACCTGGCCAGCAACGTGGCCGGCGCGCTGCAGCACGGGCTCAGGGAGGTCATCCAGACGGGCGACACCACGCTCTCGTTCCTGCCGCTCTCGCACGTGTTCGAGCGGATGGTGGACTACCTTTACTGGGACGTGGGCGCCTGCACGGCGTACGCCGAGTCCGTCGAGAAGGTGGCCGAGTACCTCATGGAGGTGCGGCCGATGATTGCCGTCTCCGTGCCGCGCCTGTTCGAGAAGATCTACGCCCGCGTGGTGGGCGTGGCGGGGATCAGGAAGAAGATCGTGCAGTGGGCGCGCGGCGTGGGACTGGCCGTGGCGGACGCGAAGCTCGCCGGCCGCGCGCCGTCCCCCGTGCTGGCGGTGCAGTACCGGCTGGCGGACAGGCTCGTGTTCGGCAAGCTGCGGGAGCGCACGGGCGGGCGGCTGCGCAGCTTCGTCTCCGGCGGCGCGCCGCTCTCCGCCGACGTGGCGAAGTTCTTCTTCGCCGCCGGGCTCCCGGTGTACGAGGGATACGGATTGACGGAGACGTCGCCCGTGATCGCCGTGAACAAGCCGGGCGCCGTAAAGCTGGGGACGGTGGGGAAGCCCATCCCCGGCGTGGAGGTTCGCATCGACCCGCGGAGCGGCGAGATCCTCACGCGCGGACCGCACGTGATGAAGGGCTACTGGCGCAACGACGCCGCCACGCGCGAGGTGACCGACGCCGACGGCTGGTTCCACACCGGCGACATCGGCGAGCTCACGCCCGACGGCTTTCTGCGCATCACCGACCGGCTGAAGAACATCATCGTCACCGCCGGCGGCAAGAACGTGGCGCCGCAGCCCATGGAGAACCTGGCGGTGATGTCGCCGTACGTGTCGCAGGCGGTCATCATCGGCGACCGGCGGCCGTTCCCGTCCATGCTCGTCGTGCCGGAGTGGGAGAACCTGCTCCCCTGGGCCGCGGCCAACGGGGTGACGGAGACCGACCACGAGGCGCTGGCCGCCCATCCGCGGGTCATCGAGCTGCTGACGAACGACGCGCTGGGGCGCCTGGGCGAGTTCGCCAGGTACGAGCGGCCCAAGAAGGTGGCGGTGATCGCGCAGGAGTTCACCATCGAAAGCGGCATGCTCACGCCCACGCTCAAGATCAGGCGCAAGGTGGTGGAGCAGCGTTACGAGGACGTGGTCGAAGAGCTCTACGCCGGCCGCCCCGTGCACGACTGACAGGGTCGACAACCGGCCCACGTCATCCTGAGTCATTCGGCGCTGCGCGCACCCTGTCGGATGAAAGTCGCTCGCGCCACGGCTGTCATTTCGAAGGAGGCGCCCGCGTGGTCGCTACCGGTGCAGGAAGCCATGGCGCCGCCGACTGAGAAATCTGCTCACCCGTGCTGGTGCTCCGTTTTCGCGTTCCGGGCTCGCCCAGCATTTCTCGCCCCTCCGGCAGGCGCCGCGCAGCCCTTCATCGCGCCGGCCGGACGACCTTGCCTTCGTGACCGAGGGGCCGGCTCCAGCACTGGAGTCCGGCCCCTCGATTCGGAAAGAAGGTCCTTCGGTCGCGCCCACGGCGGCGTGCGAGGGGGCTGGTTCCGTGCGGGCGCTCCCTGAATAGAAAGGAATTCGGGCGAGGGCCGTTGAGGGGGCGTGGCACCTGCCCGGGCGAGTAGATTTCTCAGTCGGTGTCACAGGTCCGTGCACCGGCAGCGATCACGCGGGCGCCTCCTTCGAAATGACAGCGGCGGCGCGAGCGACTTTCATCCCACAGGGTGCGCGCAGCGCCGAATGACTCAGGACGTCGTCGGCGATCGTCGCACGGCGGCAGGGTTCGTGTTACGCCTCACCCGCGCGGCTTCAGCTCCCAGAGCACGTTGACGATCCGCCAGCGGCCGTCCACGCGCGCCATGTGCATGTAGTCGATCCAGCCGGACATCGTCACGCGTACGCTCGCCGCGTTCCGGAAGACGTCCAGGATCTGCACGTCCGCCTGGCGCTGGGCCTCCGGGGTGCGGGAGCCGCCGCCCCGTCCGGCCGCCTGCGACAGCTCGTCCGCCGTCATCTCGTCCAGTTGCCATTGTCCGTCGCGCTGCATGGAGATGCGCTTGGCCAGCCGCGGATGCAGCGAGCTGCGCATGCGCTCGCCGTCGCCCGTGTACCAGCCCTGCGCGTAGTCCAGCGCCGCGGCGCGGATGGCGGTGCTGTCGGCGGCCGTCTGCGCGCACGCCGGCGCGGCGTGCACGGCGGAAAGCAGCAGCGCGGCGGCAAAAACGAATCGCGTCTTCATCGTCGGATGTGGGCATGGTGGGGATGGAAGCGGTCACGCGCGATTGGATGCCGCGGGCGCGGCGCGCGTTGGCGGCGGGAGGTTAGCGGGCGATGAGGAGCTACATCATCCGCACCACGCCCTCGTGCTCCACGTACTTTACGGCGGGGTGGCGGCGGACGGCGGCGAGCGCATCGTCCGATAGCTCTGCGGCGAAGCCCGGCAGCGCGTTGCGGAACACGTGCCTGGGCGTAAAGCCGTGCGCCGCCGCCAGCGCGTCCGTGATCGCGTCGGGATCGGTGCCGTCGCGAAAGACGACGATGTACCCCGGCGCCGCGGGATCGGGGGAGCCGTGCAGCGGCGCCGGATCCGTCATCCGTACACCCCCTCCACGGCGGACTCCGGGCGCGGCATGGCGGTCTCGCGGCTCCGGATGGCCTCCTCGGCCGCGGCCTCGACTTCGGCGCTCACCCCGGTTTCGATCCCCTCCAGCACGTCGCGGCCGATCCCCTCCTCCTCCAGCCACGCCTCGTACAGCCCCACGGGATCGCGGCGGCCCCAGGTGGCGAACAGCTCGCGGTCGAACAGCTCGCGCGCCTCGCGCTCGTCGTGCGTGGCGTGGCCGCCCATGCGGAAGGTCTCCGCGATCAGCAGCGTGGGGCCGTTGCCGGCGCGCGCGTGGTCCGCCGCCAGCTTCGTGGCCGCGTAGGCGTCCAGCACGTTGTTGCCGTCAAAGGTGCCGCCCGCCACGCCGTACATGGCGGGCCAGTCCTCGAACGAGCCGGCCGCGTGCTGCGACAGGCGCGTGCCCAGCGCCACCTGGTTGTTCTGGATGATGAAGATCACCGGCAGCCGCAGCACCGCCGCGAAGTTGATCCCCTCGTGGAACGCCGCCGTCTTCGTCGATCCGTCGCCCGTCCAGGTCAGCCCCACGCGGTCCTCGCCGCGCTGCTTGAAGGAGAGGGCGATGCCGGAGATGACGGGCACCACGTCGCCCACGTGGCTGATGGGCGGCAGCACCCCGTGCTCCAGCGCACCCACGTGCAGGTCGCGGCCCATGGACGGGCTGTCCGCCGTGCCCAGGTAGCTGCGGAAGATGTCCGCCACGGGCATCCCCATCTCGTGGCACGCGCCCGAGTTGCGGATCATGGGCGCCACCACGTCGTGGTCCGGTCCGCTGCGCCGCAGCGCGTGCACCGGCCCGATGGTCGTCGCCTCCTCGCCCACGCCCAGCCACGCCTTGCTGATCACCCCGCTCTTGACCCAGCGCTTGAGCATGATGTCGTGCAGGCGGTTGCGCAGCAGCCCGGCGTAAATGTCCAGCAGCTGCTCCTCGCCCAGCCCGCGCACGACTTCCTCGCGCCCGGGATTGGCGGTGATGCACTCGCGGCAGGCCTTTACCAGCGCGGGGTCGGCGGACCAGTTGTGGTACTCGGGCGGGTCGTAGGCGGCAAAGCGCTTCATGGTGCTGCGGATGGGGATGAGCTCGATTCAGATTGGCCCCGGAGCATACGTTCTCGAGCCGGGAAAGGAAAGATGCCTCACACGGAATCAGCGGAGTTCGCTCCATGCAGTCCTGCCACGGAATTCCCCTCTGGCGACTCCGTTGGCTCCGTGTGAGGCCCGATCTTGAGAACGTTCACGATCGAGATGACCCGCTCATCCCGCGGTACGGCCGCTCGTCACGCGGAGGGCAGCATCTACGCCGCGCCCGCGTTTGATCGACGGGTGACATCGACGCACACGGGCCCGGGAGATGAGGATGCGCATCGTGCTGGCGGGGGCGATGGTGATGGCGATGCTGGCGTGTCGCGGCGGGACGGGGCCGGTGTTGTGCGAGGGAAAGACGGATGGGCCGATGCGCATCCTCTTCATCGGCAACAGCCTGACGTACTTCCACGGGCTGCCGTACATGGTGCGCGCGCTGGCGGATTCGGCCGGTGAGGCGCCGCCGGTGGTGGACGACGTCACGCTCCCGGACTTCAGCCTGGAAGACCACTGGAACGACGGGCGCGCGGCGCGGGCCATCCGCGGCGGCTGCTGGAACTACGTGGTGCTGCAGCAGGGCCCGTCGTCGCTGCCGGAGAGCCGGGAGCTGCTGCTGGACTACACGGCGCGCTTCGACGCCCTCATCCGCGAGCAGGGCGGACGGTCCGCGCTCTTCTCCGTCTGGCCCGCGAGCTCGCGCCGCGGCGACTTCACCCGCGCCATCGAGTCGTACGCCCTCGCGGCGGACGCGGCGGATGGGGTGATGCTCCCCGCGGCCACGGCGTGGCTGGAGGCGTGGGAGCGCGACCACGCGCTGCGCCTGTACCAGGACGACACCCATCCCACGCAGGCGGGGAGCTACCTGGCCGCGCTCACCATCGCGGCGCGGCTGTACGGATTGGCGCCGGAGCAGTTCCCCGCGTCGCTCACCGTCCGCGCGCCGGGATGGTCGGGCGCGAGCACGGTGCGCATCGATCCCGCCACCGCCGGGGTCCTGCGGGCGGCGGCGCGGGCGGCGCTGGAGCGGCATCCGGAGCCGTTCAGCGGCGCGGGTGCTGGCACATCGGGCGATTCGGATGTACGTTTCTGACCAGAAAGCTGGTCCGCGACAATGGTTCCGCGTCCCCCCGCCCCCAAAAGAACGTGTTCGACGAGATTTCGCCCGCCGAGATCGAGCTGCTCAAGCAACTCGCGGAGAAGGGCGCCCCCGTCTCCGAAGCGCGCCTGGACGCCGAGGCGCTGCGCAGCCTGGGCCTGCGCCGCTACATCAAGCGGCTGAGCGGCTTTTCCATCATCACCCCCGAAGGGCGCAAGGCGCTGCAGTCGCTGCAGAACGGGCAGGTCCCCGCTCCCGCCACGCCCGCAATGCGCCGCGAGCTCTTTCCGCTGCCGCCGCGCGAGACGGCCGCGCCCGCCGAGGCCGAGGCGGACGAGACGCGCGTGAACACTACGCAGGAGGACATGCTGCGGCAGCTGGCCCAGTCCGAGCAGCCCGTCCCGTTCGACGACCTGGACGGGCGCGTGGTGCGCGCGCTGGAGGGTCGCGGCCTGGTCACCAGGTCCGAGGGGCTGGTGATGCTGACGGGCGCCGGCCGCGCGTTCTACGAGAGCAAGGTGCGCCGCCGCCGCCGCGCCCGCAGCGGCTGGGTGAAGTCCGCGCCCATGCAGTCGGAGGGGACGGAGGACCGCCGCACGCGCGCCCAGTCCATCCGCGACGCCGTGGACGCCCTGCAGCGCGCCGTGAGCGACGCCGACCACCTGGAGATCGGCGACCTGGACGCCATCGCCGGCGACGCATTCGCCGGGCTGCTGGAACTGGCCGACCGCATCGAGCGCGGCGCCGACCCGCGACGCATCACCCGCGGCTGAAAAGGCATCACGCGGAGGGCGCGGCAAGAATTCAACGCAGAGTGCGCAGAGAACAGAAGGAGTTCGCAGAGAAGGACGTAATTCTCCTCTGCGAACTCTCTCTTCTACTCTGCGCACTCTGCGTTGAATGTTTTCTTCCGTCCTGCACAGCAAATCGGAGGAATCGGTATCAGGCTGCCTCCGGGGCCAGGCGGACGGGCAGGTGCAGCGTGGCGCGGACGCCGCCGGCGGGGAGGTTCTCCAGGCGCAGCGAGGCGGCGCCGCCGTAGAGCGCGTCAAGACGGGCCAGTGTGTTGCGGATCCCCACGCCCGGGGAGACGAGCGCGTGGTCGGGAAGTCCGCGGCCCGTGTTCTCCACCTCCAGACGCATGCGCCCCTCCTCCCCCGCGCGCGCGCAGAGCGTCACGCGGCCGGGCTCCGGCACCGGCGCCACGCCGTGGCGGATGGCGTTCTCCACCAGCGGCTGCAGGATCAGCGCGGGCACCAGCACGTGCTCCAGCCCCGGCTGCACGTCCACCTGCACCGACAGGCGGTCGTGAAAGCGGATGCGCTCGATCTCAAGGTAGTGCCCCAGGTACTCCAGCTCCTCGCGCAGCGGGATCTCGTGCCGAGTGTCGCCGCGCAGGGCCACGCGCAGCAGCCCGCCCAGCCGACCGATCATCTCCACCGCTGCGCCGTTGTCCTCTCGCCGCACCAGGCCGGAGACGGCGTTGAGCGCGTTGAACAGAAAGTGCGGGTTCAGCTCCATCCGCAGCGCGCTCAGCCGCGCCTCCGCCGTCTGCGCCTCCAGCCGCGCTGCCCGCGCGCGCAGCTCCACCGCCGCCAGCTCCTCCTCGCGGTACCGGCGAAAGTAGTCCAGCGTGTAGTACGTCCCCGCGATGGCGGCGTAGGTGAGCAGGTCCAGCAGCAGGTAGCCGAAAAAGAGCTGGCGGATCTGCTCCGTCACGCTGGGAACCACCCGGTGGCCGTGCGTGGCGTAGAAGATGTGCCCTTCCGCCACCAGGTGCACCATCGCGAACGCCAGTCCCCCGCCCAGGTGGCCCAGCGTAAGCAGCACGGCGCCCATGCGGTCCGGCCGCAGCCGGCGGCATACCCAGAGCACGGCCGGTGTGAGCAGCAGCCACAGGTACCACCACGGCATGTTAGCGACGAGCGCGTCCCACACGCCGCGGTCGCGCCCCTGCAGGCGCTGCCTGGCGTAGGCGTTGCCGCTCTCCACCAGCCCGAAGAACGTCCACGCGCCGAATACCGCCAGCACGCCGCGCCACCCTGGCCGCGGCCGGGAAAGGGCCGGCGTGCTCACAGGTCCGGGCGCAGCAGGGCGCCGCGAAAGGTGCGGCTCACGCGCAGCCGCGTGCCGTCGTGAAGGATGGCCAGGTGGTCGCCGCCCATCCACGGCTGCACCTCGCGGATGCGCGCCACGTTCACCACCGTGCCGCGGTGGATGCGGACGAAGTGCGCCGGGTCCAGCCGCTCCGCCGTGGCCGCCAGAGTGCCGCGGATGAGGTGCGTGCGGCCGCCGGCGTGCAGCCGCACGTATTTGCCGTCCGCCTCCAGCCAGTCCACCTCGGCCACGGGGACGAACTGGGTGCGGTTCTGCGCGCTCACCGTCAGCCAGGTGGCGTACCGCGGAGGCGCGGCGTCGGCGGATGCCGCGGGATGCGCGCCGCCGCCGTGCACGTCACGCAGCAGCGCCTCCAGCCGCGCGCCCAACTCGCCCCGGCGGTCCGTCCGGATGCGCCGCCGCGCGTGCTCCAGCGCCTCGCGCAGCCGCTCGTCGCCGAACGGCTTGAGCAGGTAGTCCATCGCGTGCACCTGGAACGCGCGCAGGGCGTGCTCCTCGAAGGCGGTGACGAAGATGGTGGCCGGCATCCGCTCCGGCCCCACCGCCTCGATCACGCCAAAGCCGTCCATCCCCGGCATCTGCACGTCCAGAAAGACGAGGTCCGGCGCCTTGCGCTCGATCGCCTCCACCGCCGCCGGCCCGCCCGGGCACTCCGCCACGATCTCCCACCCCGGCTCCCGCGCCAGCGCCAGGCGAATGCAGTCGCGGGCCAGCGGCTCGTCGTCCACCGTCACCACGCGCAGCGGCCCGGGGGAAGCTGGGTTCATCGTCATCGAAACCGTTTCAGGAAGGAAGGTCCTTGCGAAACTCCCGGATGTGGAGACGTCATGCTGGGGGAGCGCCTGCGCGGGATCTGAAGCAGCTCAAACGTTTGCGGCGCGAGCGAAGGGACCTTCTCTCCAGACCGGGGGGCGGGCGCCCGGAATCAGCCGCTCGGTTGTGCTGGCAAGGTCCTTCGGCCGGCGCCAGAGTGTTTCGTGTGAGCAGAATGCGAAGCGGCGCCTCCCTCCTGAGAAAGTCGCCTCGGCAGAAGCCCCTCATCGCCCGCAACAACCGACTTTCTGATCTGATGGGAAGCGCCCCGCGTCTACAGGCGCTCCCAAGAAAGCCGCCTCGGCAGTTCTGCTGTGATGGAAGGCGGCACGCGTCTACTGGCGCTGAATAGAAAGGGCTTCAGGTCAGGTCCGTGCGCGGGGCGTGGCACCTGCCCGGGCGAGTAGATTTCTCAGTCGGCGCCACGGGTCCCTGCACCGATCGTGATCACGCGGGCGCCTCCTTCGAAATGACAGCCGCGGCGCCAGCGCCTTTCATCCCACAGGGTGCGCGTAGCGCCGAATGACTCAGGATGATGTCTTTCCGGGTGCGGGGTTTTGCGACATTCGCAACGAAAAATCCCGGGATGAACGCGGGGGACGCGGACGGGCGGGGGAGCCGGCGCGGGACGCCGGACATCCACCCGCTGCCGCCGCGTTCGGATCACGACCGCGTAAAGACGAGCGCCATCTCGGTCTCCCACCCCTCACCATCCTCCGAGACCGCCCACTCCTGCCGCACGACGCCCGCGGAGACGGGCTCCAGCGTCATCCGCACCCGCAGAGAACGCCCGCCGGGGCCCGGTTCTGTCCCGGTGAGGACCAGGCTGCCGTCCACCAGCCCGCCGCGCAGCTCCACCCGCGCGCCCTCGCTGTCGATGTAGGTGCGCCACCACGCGCGGTTGACCGGGTCCCAGTAGAAGAAGCTGGTGGCCGCGAACCCCTTGTCCGTGCGGTAGTTCTCCTCCGTGAGGCAGCCGCTCAAATCGCTGGTGATGGAAGCCGTTCCCAGCGCCGGCCCGGGTTCCGCGGCCACCGTCCACTCGCCGTGGAAGAAGTCCAGCTGCCGCGCGTTCTCGGCGGGGCCGCCGGGGTGGCAGGCCACCGTCGGCGTCTCCGGGCGCGGCGTCACGCTGGGCGCGCGGGTGTAGGTGAGCGCCCCCTGCTGGTGGTTGTTCTGCGACGGGCTGTCGAACTTCCACGCCTGGATCACCTGGCCCGTGGGCAGCACGTACCAGCGGTACTCGTCGAACCAGTGAAAGCCGGATGGGGTGATGCGCTCGCCGCGCAGAAGCATGGTGTCGGCCTCCATGCCGCCCGCCATGCGCAGGTGGCCGCCGGGCTGGGCCGACACCCACGTCTGGTGCCACTGCCCCAGGTCGCGGTCGAACGCGTTGATGCTGCGGCCGCGGATGCCGTTGGCCGCCGTCCAGTTCTCCGAAACCAGGCAGCCGTCCAGTTCCGCGCGGATCTGGTTGGTGGCGCCGGTCGCGCCGTTCTGGGCCGTGACGTTCCAGTCGCCCACCCAGAAGTCGAACTGGCGATGGCGCGCGTCGTCCTGGCAGGGCGCGGCGGGCGCGGCGCGGTCCACGCCGCCATTGTAGACGGCCAGGCGGCCGCGGGCCAGCACCCCGAGGGGTCCGTCCGGGTCCGGCATCCCCAGCATCTCGCCGTCCCTGCAGCCGGACGAGACCGTCAGCATCGCGAGCCCGAGGGTCAGGCTTCGTGAGATCAACAGCATGGTGCCTCCCTGGTGTGGCATGTCTGTGGATGACCGGCTCATGGCGCCGGCCTGCAGGGAGGATGTGGCTGAATGTGGATGCCCGCGCGGGTGATGTCCCCCAGCCGCGCGTACCGGGAACGAGCCGCGACCGGTTGGCGCGAGATGCAGGGCAACAACGATCGCGCGGAGGACACCGAGGAACAATAAGAGGCTTTTCGTCCGTCGGGCTGCACGCCCGGCCAAGGATTGGCATTCCGAGGACGGCGCTCGCTCGATCCTGACAGGGCTGGATGGTTTGGCGCCGACCGAGGAGTCTTGCTCGCCCCCTGCCGGTCGCTGGCCGGGGACCGCTGAGCGGCCCTGTATGGGGCGGGCCCTCGCCTGTGCGTGACCCACAAGCGCGGGTGAGTAGATTTCTCAGTCGGCGCCTGAAGAATCCTGCACGGGCTGAGTACGGCGCGGGCGCCTCCTTCGAAATGACATTTCGTACGGGCGTGGAGGCCACCTGCTGGTGGTTTGAGCGCGAGCCGTGATGAGCGCCCAAAGAAAGGACGCGGGGACGGCATCGAGCCCCCGCGCCCTCTCTTCCTCGTTGCCGGCAGGCTTACTCCGCCGCCAGCTTCTTCTCCGCTTCTTCGAGCGCGTCCCAGGCGAGCATGGCGCACTTGACGCGGCGCGGCAGCCTGGCCACGCCGGAGAGCGCGCGCATGTCGCCGAGCACCTTGTCGCGCGCGGCGGTTTCGTCGCCGTGGATCATCTCGCGGAAGCGGGAGGCCACGGCGTGCACCTCGTCCCACGACTTGCCGACGGCGTGCTCGCTCATCATCGACGCCGCCGCCTGCGAGATGGCGCAGCCGTGCCCGCTGAAGCGGATGTCGTCGATCTTGCCGTCGCGCACCTGCACCTGCAGCAGGATGTCGTCGCCGCACACGGGATTGCGCATGGGCACCACCGCGTCCGGCTGCGGCAGTTCGCCGCGGAATTTCGAGCTTCGGTAGTGCTTCAGGATCACTTCCTGGTACACCTGGTCCAGCGCGGACCGCTCCGTCATTGCGTCTCCAGTGCTTCTTCGAGTGCAGAGCCCAGGTTCTCGATCAATTCGTCACGCGTGCGGCCCTGCGAGTTTACGCCCGGCACCTCATCCATCCACCCGATCCACCAGCGCCCGCTCCGCTGCACCGCGGCCGTGTAGTCGCGGCCCCGTCCGTGAAGGCGGGCCTTGCGACTTTACAGCGGCGGGTTCATTCGCTCCGGCGCGGGCTCAGCCACGCGCACTTCAATACCCGAACAGCCCGCGCGCCTTGTGCAGCGCATCCACCAGCGCGTCCACCTCGGCGGGGGTGTTGTACAGGTAGAACGAGGCGCGCGCGGTGCTGCCCACGCCCAGGCATTTCATCAGCGGCTGCGTGCAGTGGTGGCCGGCGCGGATGGCCACGCCTTCGCTGTCCAGAATGGTCGCCAGGTCGTGCGGATGGATGTCCGCCAGCGTGAAGCTGACCACGCCCGACCGCTCCGACAGGTCGCGCGGGCCCAGCACCGCAAGGTCCGGGATCTCGCGCAGGCGCTCCACCGCGTACGCCACCAGCGCCCGCTCGTGCGCCAGGATGGCCTCGCGCCCCAGCCCGGCCAGGTAGTCCGCCGCCGCGGCGAGGCCCACGGCGCCCGCCACGTTGGGCGTCCCCGCCTCGAACTTGGTGGGAATGGGCGCGTACGTGGAGCGCTCCAGCTCCACCCACTCGATCATGTCGCCGCCGCCGTGGAAGGGCGGCATCGCCTCCAGGATCTCGCGGCGCCCCCAGAGGCCGCCCTGGCCGGTGGGGCCGCACATCTTGTGGCCGCTGAACGCGTAGAAGTCCGCGCCCAGGGCGGGCACGTCCACCGGCAGGTGGGGGGCGGACTGGGCGCCATCCACCACCATCAGCGCGCCGGCGGCCTTCGCCTTCGCCGCGATCTGCTTGATGGGATTGACCGTCCCCAGCGCGTTGGAGACGTGCGTCAGCGAGACGATCTTCGTCCGCTCCGTCAGCAGGTCGTCCAGCATGTCCAGCCGCAGCCGCCCCTGATCGTCGATCTCCAGAAAGCGCAGCCGTGCGCCCGTCCGCTGCGCCACGATCTGCCAGGGGACCAGGTTGCTGTGATGCTCCAGGACGGAGAGGAGGATTTCGTCGCCGGCACGGAGGTTCGTCATCCCCCACGTGTAGGCGACCAGGTTCAGCCCCTCGGTGGTGCCGCGCGTCCAGATGAGCTCCGCGGGATCGGTGATCCCCAGCAGCGCCGCCACCCGCGTGCGCGCGTGGTCGTACGCGTCCGTGGCGCGATTGGACAGCTCGTGGATGCCGCGGTGCACGTTGGCGTTGTTGCGCTCGTAGTGCCGCGCGATGGCGTCGATCACCGCGCGCGGCTTCTGCGTGCTGGCCGCGTTGTCCAGGTAGACGAGGGGCCTGCCGTGCGCCGTCTCGCGCAGGATGGGAAAGTCCTCGCGGATGCGCTCCACGTCCAGCGGCGTCGCCGGGGGGGCATCGATGATTGCGGTCTGGTCCATCGCCATCGTGTCCTGGATAGAGAAAAGGCGCGAAACCGGGCGCAGGGCCGGCTTCGCGCCTGGGTACCTCAGGTCCGGTGGATCAGTCCACCTCGATCCACACCTCGTCCGCGTTCACGCGTGCCGGAAAGACGGCGATCGGCCTGATGGCGGGCGGGCAGGTGGGCTCGCCGCTGCGGAGGTCGAACGCGGCGCCATGCCACTCGCACGTCACCGTGCAGCTCTCCGCGTCCACCTCGCCCACGGAGAGCGGAAAGTCGCGGTGCGAGCAGTTGTCGGCAAAGGCGTACACCTCGCCGTCCACCCGCGCCAGCGCCACCCGCAGCCCCGCCGCCTCCACGCCCAGCACCGCCCCCTTCTCCGGCAGGTCGGAGAGGGCGGCCGCCCTGATCCACGCCAAGGTCAGCTCGCGGGCGCCAGCTTGCGCTCCACCGTGCGCAGCAGCTCCTGCTTCACCCCTTGCAGCGGCAGCTGCTCCAGCACCTCGCCAAAGAAGCCGAACACCACCAGCCGCACCGCCTCCTTCTTGGGGATGCCGCGGCTGAGCAGGTAGAACACCTCTTCCTCGTCCAGCTGGCCCACGGTGGCCGCGTGCGAGCAGCGCACGTCGTCCGCCTGGATCTCCAGGTTGGGGAGCGAGTCGGCGCGTGCCCTGTCGCTCAGCACCAGGTTGCGGTTGGTCTGGTACGCGTCGGTCCGCTGCGCCTTGGGATGCACCCGGATGAGCCCGCGGAACACCGACCGTCCGCTGTCGTTCAGCGCGCCCTTGAACAGCAGGTTGCTGCTGGCGTGCGGGGCGATGTGGTCCTGCAGCGTCTGGTTGTCGAAGTGCTGCGTGCCGTCCGCGATGTACAGCCCCAGCATGTCCACGTGGCTGCCCGGCGCCCGCAGCCGGCACTGCACGTCGGCGCGCGCCATGTCCGCCCCGAACGACGTGTACAGCGTGGTGATCCTGGCGTCGCGCCCGGCGACCAGACGATCCGTCGCGAGGTGGACCACGCCGCGTCCGTAGCGCTGCACGGCGGTGTAGATGACCGTCGCGCCCTCGTCCGCGAAGATCTCCGCCGCGCCCACGGAGAGCGTCGTTCTGCCGAGGTCGTCCGACCCCAGCTCCTCTACCACCGCCACCTTCGCGCCCTGCTCCGCCACCACGAGCACGCGCCCCATCACCGCCGTGCCGCCCTCGCCGATCCACCGGTAGACGCGAAAGGGCGCCTCCACCTGCACGTTCCTGGGCACGTACAGGAAGGCGCCGCCGGTCCAGAACGCCGAGCTGAGCGCCGCGAACTTGCCGTCGTCCGGCGTGATGGCGGTGCCGAAGTGCTTCTGCACCAGCTCGGCGTGGTCGCGGGCCGCCGCCTCCAGCGAGGTGAAGATCACGCCCTGCGCCGCCAGCTCCTCGGGCAGCTCGCGCAGCACCACCGAGGCGTCCACCTGCGCCATGCGGGCGGACGCCTCGCCCGCCTCGTCCATCAGCGTGCGCAGCCCGGCGGGGAGCGCCGCCGCGTCCGCCACCGGCCCGCGCTCTTCGGCAAAGGAAAAGGCGTCCAGCTTGATGAACTTCCTGATGTCGGTGTAGCGCCAGTCCTCCAGCCGCGTGGTGGGCATGGGCGTGTCGGCGAACACGGCGTGCGCGCGCATGCGCTGCTCGCGCAGCCAGTCCGCCTCCAGCTTGCGCGCCGTGAGCATCTCCACCTGGTCCCGCGTGAAGACCCCGACGTCGGCGGGGGTGATGGTCGTTGTATCTGACACTGTCGTTTGTTCGGTCCGAGTTCGTCGCGCTGACCTGAGGGAACAGGGAATCGGCAGTTGGGAATCGCCTGCGAACTGCGGTCGGGCCGCAGGGCTCCTCGAGCAGTCGCTGTTGTTTGCTATTCCCTATTCCCTATTCCCTATTCCCTATTCCCTATCCGGTGCCGTTATCCCACGCTGCCTTCCATCTCCAGCTCGATCAGCCGGTTGAGCTCCACCACGTACTCCAGCGGCAGCTCCTTGGCGATGGGCTCGATGAAGCCGCGCACCACCATGGTGGCCGCTTCGTCCTCGCTCAGCCCGCGCGACATCAGGTAGAACAGCTGCTCGTCGCCGATCTTGCTCACCGTGGCCTCGTGGCCGATCTGCGCGTGCTGGTCCTCGATGTTGATGTACGGATAGGTGTCCGTGCGCGCCTCCTCGTCCAGCAGCAGCGCGTCGCACTCCACGTTCGACTTCGCGTGGTGCGCGCCCGGCTGCACGTGCAGCAGCCCGCGGTACGAAGAGCGTCCGCTGCCGCGGCTGATGGACTTGGACACGATGCGCGACGACGTGTACGGCGCCGCGTGGATCACCTTGCCGCCGGCGTCCTGGTGCTGGCCGTTGCCCGCGTAGGCGATGGACAGGATCTCGCCGCGCGCGCCCTCGCCCATCAGGTAGCAGCTGGGATACTTCATGGTCAGCTTGCTCCCCAGGTTGCCGTCCACCCACTCCATGGTGCCCTCGCGCTCCACCCGGGCGCGCTGCGTCACCAGGTTGTACACGTTGTGCGACCAGTTCTGGATGGTGGTGTAGCGCATGCGGGCGCCTTCCTTGACGACGATCTCGATCACGCCGCTGTGGAAGGAGTCCTGGCTGTACGAGGGCGCCGTGCACCCCTCGATGTACTGCACCTGCGCGCCCTCTTCCACGATGATGAGCGTGCGCTCGAACTGCCCCATCGCCTCGGCGTTGATGCGGAAGTACGCCTGCAGCGGCATGTCCAGCTTTACGCCCTTCGGCACGTAGACGAAGCTGCCGCCGGACCACACGGCCGTGTTCACCGCGGCGAACAGGTTGTCGCGGAAGGGAACCACGGTGCCGAAGTACTGGCGCACCAGGTCCTCGTGCTCGCGCAGGCCGTCGTCCATCCCCTTGAAGATGACGCCCTGCTCCTCCCACTCCTTCTTGAGCGAGTGGTACACGACCTCGCTCTCGTACTGTGCGCCCACGCCGGCCAGAATGCGGCGCTCCTGGTCCGGGATGCCCAGCCGCTCGAAGGTGTTCTTGATGTTCTCCGGCACCTCGTCCCAGGTCTTGCCCGTCTTCTCGTTGGGACGGATGTAGAAGTAGATCTCGTCGAAGTTCAGCCCCGACAGGTCGCCGCCCCAGGTGGGCCACGGACGCGCCTGGGCGTGCTTGAGCGCCTTCAGGCGGTTCTGGAGCATCCACTCCGGCTCGCCCTTCTGCGCGCTGACCTCGCGGACGATGTCCTCGTCGAGCCCCTTGCGGCTCTTGAAGACGTAGTCCTCCGCGTCGCGAAAGCCGTACTTGTACTCGTCGAGTCCCAGTGCGGCGACTTCTTCGTTGTAAGGCATCTTGCCCCCCTCTGTCGTTGTACCGCGGCGGCGGCCCCGTCGCGGGAAGTGCGTCCGTGCGTGAGTGCGCCAGTGCGGAAGAAACCACTCACGCACTCACGCACTCACGCACTGACTACCTCGCGAACCCAGTCGTAGCCCCGCTCCTCCAGCTCCAGCGCCAGCTCCGGGCCGCCGCTGCGGATGATGCGGCCGTCCACCATCACGTGCACCCGGTCGGGGGTGATGTAGTTCAGCATCCGCTGGTAGTGCGTGATGAGCAGCACCGACATGTCCGGCCGCTCGCCCTTGATCTTGTTGATGCCCGCCGTTACGATCTTCAGGGCGTCGATGTCCAGGCCGGAATCGGTCTCGTCCATCACCGCCAGCGTGGGCTCCAGCATGGCCAGCTGAAGGATCTCGTTGCGCTTCTTTTCGCCGCCGCTGAAGCCGTCGTTCACGGAGCGCTGGGCAAAGGCCGGGTCCATCTCCAGCATGGCCATCCGGCCCTCCAGCTCCTCCTGGAAGTCGAAGATGTCCACCTCTTCGCCGCGCTTGGCGTTCAGCGCCGTGCGCATGAAGTTGGCGACGGACACGCCGGGGATCTCCACCGGGTACTGAAAGGCCAGGAACACGCCCTGGCGCGCGCGCTCGTCGGGCTCCATGTCCAGCACGCTCTCGCCGCGCAGCAGGATGTCGCCGTCGGTGACCTCGTAGGCCGGGTGGCCGCTGATCACCTTGCTGAGCGTGCTCTTGCCGGAGCCGTTGGGCCCCATGATCGCGTGGATCTCGCCCGCGTTCATCTCCAGGTCCACGCCCTTGAGGATCTCGGTGCCGTCCTCGGCGATCTCGGCGTGCAGGTTGGTGATCTTCAGCAGCGGTTGCGCCATCCTGTCAGTCTCCTCAGCGTCCGTCCGGCACGTAACGGCCGGCATGCGTCGTTGGTCGGTCACGGTGATGCTCCCCATACACCGCAGGCGGAAGAGCGATCACCAAGAATGATTCTCCGTATCAACCGGCAACCTAGGTCCCGGCAGTGCCTGCGTCAAGGCCGTGCGCCCGCGCGTGCGCGAGGCCGCGGCGGCTCGCAATTTCCATACGACGCCCGTACGATTCCGTCCCCCCGACCCCGTACCTGCTTCCGCCGGTGAACGCGATCGCCGAAACCCCGTTCCCCGCCGCGCGCCCCCGCACCGTGTTGGTGCTGGGCGGCGGGGGGATGAAGGGCACCGCCCACGTCGGCGTGTGGAAGGCGCTGGACGAGGCCGGCATTCGCCCCGACGCCATCGTCGCCTGCAGCATCGGCTCGCTGATCGGCGCCGCCCTGGCGGGGGGGATGGGGTGGCGCGAGCTGGCCGAGGTGGCGCGCAACCTGACGCGCGAAGACATCGTCCAGATCAACCGCCGCGCCGTGTGGATGGGCGGCGTGCGCGAGGAGGCCGTCTTCAACGGCGAGCACTACAAGGGGTGGATCCGCCGCAACCTCCCCCTCGAGTCCTTTGCCGACGCGCAGATCCCCGTCCGCATCAACGCCGTCTCGCTCGTCGGCTGCGGCGAGGTGTGGTTCGGCAGCGGGGTGAACGAGGAGGTCGATCCGGTGGACGCCGTCTACGCCTCGTGCGCCATCCCCATCTACTATCCGCCGCTGCGGCTGAACGGCGACTTTCTGGTGGATGGCGGCGTGCTGAACGTGCTGCCGGTGGACCAGGCGTTCGCGTGGGGCGCGGAGCGGGTGATCGCGGTGGACGTGGGGAGCGAGATCCAGCCCCCCGCCGCCGACTACTTCGAGCGCGGGATGATCGCCATCCACGACCGCGTGCTCACGATGAACATCGCCGGTCAGCGGGCGCGGAACATGGAGCGCTGGAAAGACCTGCCCGTAACGCTCGTGCGCCCGCGCATCGGCCACCTGGGCGCGTGGGACTTCACCCGCACGCAGTACTTTCTGGAAGAGGGCTACCGCGCCACCCGCGAGGCGCTGAAGACGCTGCAGGCGGCGTAGGCTGCTCTCCCGGACAAACGGCGAAGACGCGCTGGATTGAGAGGGGCGCTTCGCCCTTCCCGGTACAAATGGACCGGGAATGCTCGGCCGGCGTCAGGCCTCGGCAACCTGCCGGGGCCTTTCGCTTCTGTGGTCCAGGCTCCGCGCTGACATGATACCAGATCCGCCCAAAGAGTGACAATTCCTTTGCCGGCTCCGTGCCTGAGCGGCTGAAGCCGCCGCGCCGCCGCTCTAAAAGCGGAAAGCCCCGCAAACCGCGCGGGGCTTCAACTGCGGGTGTCGCGGGGCCAGGGAGCCGGGAGGGGTGCAGGCGCAGTCCGCGAAGGCGGGCTTTGCGAACTGCCTGCGGCGAAATCATTCGCTCTTCGGGCTGCACGATCCTTCATCTGCGGCGCGGCGCTGTGCCTTCCGCCGGACCAGCCCTTGCACTTTGTCTGTTCAGCAACCCGGATCCACAACACGAGCGAACAACACCATGCCCCACGTCGTGCTCCTGGGCGACAGCATTTTCGACAACGCGGCGTACGTGGCGGGCGGGCCGGACGTGGTGACGCACCTGCGCGACCAGCTGCCGGTGGAATGGCGGGCGACGCTCGCGGCCATCGACGGCGCCACCACCCACAGCATGCCCATCCAGTACGGGCGCATCCCGGCGGACGCGACGCACCTGGTGCTGAGCATCGGCGGCAACGACGCGCTGACGAACGTCGACATCCTGGACCGCCGCGTCTCGTCCGCCGCGGAGGCGCTGTCGCTGCTGGCGGACATGCGAGACGCGTTCGCCGGGCGCTACGAAGGCGTGCTGCGCCAGCTGCTGGGGCGCGGGCTGCCGCTGACGGTGTGCACCATCTACGAGGGGAACTTCGAGGACGCGCGGATGCAGCGGCTGGCGGCGACGGCGCTCACGGTGTTCAACGACGCCATCCTGCGCCACGCCGTGCGCGCGGGGCTGGGGCTGATCGAGCTGCGGCTGGTGTGCAGCGACCCGGCGGACTACGCTAACCCGATCGAGCCGTCGGTGCAGGGCGGCGGCAAGATCGCCCGCGCCATCACCCGGGCCGTCGGCGCGAACGGCAGGGAGGGGCCGCGCACGGAGGTCATCGCGGTCTAGCCTCGGGAAAAAGCACCTCGCGGAGGATGCGGAGAAAAGAAGAGAGGACGCGGATGAAGCTTTTCTCCGCGTCCTTTCTCGTTTCCTCCGCGCCCTTCGCCCGACCGGCCGTTGGGGATCAGGCGTCGTCCGGGACGGCGAGGTCGTAGCGCAGGCGCGCGATCTCCACCACCTGCCGCACGCCGCCAAGCGCACGCGTGCTGGCGCCGTGGGCGATGCGCAGCCGCAGGCCGTGCGGGCGCCAGTTGCAGCCGTCGATGTCCGGCAGGGCGGGGGAGAGGGGGCCGGCTTCGACCGCCAGCCCCTCGCACTCCGGGCGCGCGGCGAGCATGTGGTTGATGGCGTCCACCAGCTCGGCCGGCCGCAGCGCCTGCCGCGCGGG
>DATABT010000094.1:0-8133 GCA_036259455.1 Longimicrobium sp.
GCCAGCAGGGCCAGCGATCGGACCAGGATTCGCGTCATCGGGCTCCTCCAGTGGGCGGGTTTCAGGACGATTCCGGGTAGACCGGCAGGCGGATGACGAACGCGGTGCCGTCGCCGCCGCTGCGCACGTCGATCCACCCCCCGTGCTCGCGGACGATGCGGCGGCAGATGAACAGCCCCAGCCCCGTTCCCTCGTCCCCCGCCTTGGTCGTGAAGAGGGGATCGAAGATGTGGGGAAGCACCCCGGGCGGAATGGGCGGCCCGTCGTTCCAGATCTCGACGGACACGGCGTGCTGCGGTTCCGTGGTCTCTCCCGCGGTGATGCGCAGGGTGCCGCCGCGCTCCGCCAGCGCGTGCTCCGCGTTGACGATGACGTTCAGGAACACCTGCTGCAGCTGGTGCCAGTCGCCCGCCGCCAGCGGCAGGTCGTCCGTCAGCTCCATCCGCACCTCCACGCCCGACGTCGCCAGCTTGCGCTCGCGCATTCCCACCGTGGCGCGGAGGACGTCGGCCACGTTCACCGGGCCGCGCTCCACGGGGTGGCGCCGCGCGAAGTTCAGCAGGTCGCCCACGATGCGCGAGCAGCGCTCCACCGCGCCGATGACGTCGCGCAGCTGCTCCGCGCTCTCCTCGTCCGCCGCGCGGCGCAGCAGGATCTGCGCGTGGGCGCTGATCACGGCCAGCGGGTTGTTCAGGTCGTGCGCCACGCCGCCGGCGAGGAGGCCCAGGGTGAAGAGCTTGTCGCGCTCGCGCAGGTGCGCCTCCATCCGCGCGCGCTCCTCCACCAGCCGCCGCGTGCGCAGGTGCGCGTCGATGCGCGCCCGCAGCTCCGCGCCGCGAAACGGCTTGCCCACGTAGTCGCTGGCCCCCGCGTCGAACGCCGCGTAGACGCTCTCCGGGTCCGTCTTGGCCGTCACCATCAGGATGGGCAGCCGCAACGCGTCCCACCGCTGGCGGGCCAGGTGGCAGATCTCCAGGCCGGAGACGCCGGGGAGCATCCAGTCCAGCAGCAGCAGGTCCGGCGCGCCCTGCTCGTCCAGGATGCGCAGCGCCTCCTCGCCGTCCGGGGCGAGGGTGACGCGGTACCCCGCCTGCTCCAGCAGCAGGCGCAGCACGCGCGCCGCCGCGGGATCGTCTTCCGCGATCAGCACGTGCTCGCCGCCGCCGCGCGGCATCCCGGGGCGCGCCTCGCTCACAGCAGCGGCTCCGGCGCGGCCAGCCGCGCGCGGGCGGCGTCCGGCGTCATCGCGAGGATGGAGAGCACCCGGTCCGCGTCCATCTCCCGGCGCTCCATGGTAAAGATGCGAAAGGCGCGCGCCGTGTGGTACAGCTCGTCCGACACGCGCGGCAGGTCGATCAGCCCCGCGCGCCCCGTTTCCGTCAACCGCTGCACGGCGCCGCTCCGCCGCAGCATCAGAAGATCGAGTCCCATCATCCGCGGCTTTTCGGGATAGTCCACCAGCACGCACCCCTCCTCCAGCCCCAGCTCCGCCGCCAGCCGTGCCTCCAGCGCCTCGCGCAGCGCCGTGTCCTGGCCGATCCACGCGTCCCCCGGCAGGTCGCGCAGCGCCTCGCCCGGCACCTCCAGCGCCCGCTTGGGAAGGCGGCGGCGGCGCACGGAGGGAATCCATCGCTCCGCCACCCGCCGCGCCGCCGGATCGTCGCGCTCCGCCGCGCGGAGTTCGAGGATCGTCAGCAGCCGCTCGTCGGACTGGCCCACCAGCTCGTCCGCGCCGATCACCTCGCCCCGCAGCGCGTCGTGCACCAGCCGCTTGTACAGCACCGTGGCCGCCCGCACGGCGTGGTGCCAGTAGACGTTGCGGAACATCTGGTACTTGGAGAAGAGGAGCGATTCCAGCGCGCTGAGCCCCTTCTCGTGGATCCCCACTTCCGCGCGCCCCGTGTCGGGATCCGGAAGGATGGTGATGGCGTGGAGGAGCCGATCCACGTCCACCTCGCCGTACGGCACGCCGCAGAAACGCGCGTCGCGGCGCAGGTACTCGATCTTGTCCAGGTCCAGGCTGCCGGACACCAGCCCCTGCAGCGGCGAGCCGGACGCGCCGCGGATCATCTCCGCGATGCGCACGGGGGCGTCGGGCGCCAGCTCCTCCAGCGCGGCGCGGATGCCGTCCGCGCGCAGAAAGCGCTCCGCCAGCTGCTCGTGGTCCGCGGGGATCACCTCCTCGCCCAGCTCCTCCAGCGCGTGCGAGAAGGGATAGTGTCCCACGTCGTGCAGGAGCGCCGCGTAGGGGACGATGCGGCAGTCGGCGGGGTCGATGCGGTCCAGCTCGCCGCGGTCGCCCAGCAGCCCCAGCGCCCAGCGCGCCAGGTGGTAGACGCCGAGCGCGTGGTCGAAGCGGGTGTGCGTGGCGCCGGGATATACGAGGTAGGCCAGGCCCAGCTGGCGGATGTAGCGCAGCCGCTGGAACTCCGCCGTGTCGATGATGCGCACGGCCGCCGGGTCCAGGCGGATGGTGTTCCAGAGCGGGTCGCGAACGACCTCGAACTCGTGCGGCTGGGGAAAGCTTTGTTGGCGCATCAGGGGCGGGAGTGTACCCGCCTTCCGTGGACCATGTCAAGTTTCTAGCAGGGGCCCTCCCCCGGCCTCGCCCAGGCTCGTTCACCCCCTCCCGCAAAATTGCGCGGGAGGCGGCGGGAGGGGGTAAACTTCGGACGGGCTCTGAGCGCGGTGGCGAGTGTGGTGCTCGGGGCGAGCGCCCCCTCCCCGGCCCCCCCGCAAACTGCGCGGGGAGGGAAGTGCCGACGCATTGGTGATGCGCGCTCGAATTCTCCCCTCTCGCGAGGAATGAGCGAGGAGGGGCCGGGGAGGGGCCGCCGGCCACGCGTGATCTCCTTGGACGCGCCGGATCCCGCCCCCTTTCTCCCGGCACAATTCGTGCTTTACATCGCAAAGCACTTGACAGACGCCGTCCGCCTCTGCATCGTACCCTCATGGCGAAGATCCATCCCATCCGGCCGCTGCCTGAGCCCGAGGACCAGGAACCCTCGCTCGACCTGCAGGAGCGGGCGATGGACAACCTGCGCTTCATCCGCGAGACGATGGAGCGCGCGGGGAGCTTCACCGCCGTCAGCGGCTGGGGACAGGTGGTGATCGGCGTCACGGGCGTGCTGGCGTCGTGGATGGCGTCGCGCCAGGCTTCGCCGGAGGACTGGCTGGCTACCTGGTCGTCCGCCGCCGTCGTCTCCGTGCTGATCGGTGTGCTGACCACGGGCATGAAGGCGCGGTCCGCGCGCATGCCGCTGCTGACCGGGCCCGGGCGCAAGTTCATGCTGAGCCTGGCGCCGCCCATCGTGGCCGGCGCGGTGCTCACCATCTTTCTGTTCCGCGCGGGGATGGAGGCGCTGCTGCCGGGGATGTGGATGCTGCTGTACGGCGCCGGCATCGTCACCGGCGGCGCGTTCTCGGTGAGCGCGGTGCCGGTGATGGGGCTCTGCTTCATGCTCTTTGGCGCGGGGGCGCTGGCGTCGCCCGCGGGGTGGGGGGATGCGTGGATGGCGGCGGGGTTCGGCGGGCTGCACGTGATCTTTGGAATCCTGATCGCAAGGAGGCACGGTGGGTGAGGCAAAGCGCGCGATCGATCCCGATCTTCCCTCGTCCGTCCTGCGCAGCGTCGCGGGCGGCGCGGCGGAGGACGGTGCGCCCGAGCTGGACCGCCTGATCCACGAGCGCGTGCGCCTGGGGATCGTGAGCGCCCTGGCCGTGAACCGCTCGCTGTCGTTCAACGAGCTCAAGACCATGCTCGGCCTTACGGACGGCAACCTGAGCGTGCACGCGCGCAAGCTGGAGGAGGCGGGATACCTGGAGTGCACCAAGAGCTTCGAGGGGCGCACGCCGCGCACGGACTTCACCCTCACGGACAGCGGCCGTGCCTCGCTGGAGGCGTATCTGAACCACATGGAAGCGCTCATCCAGGCCGTGCGCGACCGGTGAACCATCCCTTTTTTTACCCGGTGACTTTACGATGCAAAGCACTTTCCAGATCGGCTCCCGGCGCGGCCTGCACGTGGCCGTGATCATGGACGGCAACGGCCGGTGGGCCACCCTGCGGGGGATGCCGCGGGTGGCGGGGCACCGCGAGGGCGCGCAGGCGGTGCGGCGGGTGGTGGAGGCGTCGCCGGGGCTGGGGATCGGCACGCTGACGCTGTACGCCTTTTCGTCCGACAACTGGGGCCGCCCGCCGCGCGAGGTGAGCGCGCTGATGCGCCTGTTCCGGGCGTACCTGGCGTCGGAGACGGCGCGGTGCGTGGAGAACGGCGTGCGCCTGCGCGTCATTGGCCGGCGCGACCGCCTGGGCGACGCGCTGCGCCGGCAGATCGAGGCGGCGGAGGCCGCGACGGCGGATGGAACGCGGCTGACGCTGCGCATCGCCATTGACTACAGCGCCCGCGACGCCCTGGTGCGCGCCGCGGCGATGGCGAACGGCGCCCCCACGCGCGACGAGTTTGCCGCGCTCCTGGGCCGCGCCGTGGGCGAAGACGCGCCCGCGCCGGACGTGGATCTGCTCATCCGCACCGGCGGCGAGCAGCGGCTGAGCGACTTTCTTCTCTGGGAGTGCGCCTACGCGGAACTGCACTTCACGCCGCGCATGTGGCCGGAGTTCGGCGCCGCCGCGCTGGGCGAGGCGGTGGAGTGGTTCACCGGCCGCGAGCGGCGGTTCGGGCTGGTGAAGAGTGCGTGAGTGCGAGCGGGCGAGAATGCGGGAGTGCGTGAGTGGCGGAGCCCGCGCCGGAGCGGCTGAAGCCGCCGCAACAAGAGCGGAAAGCCCCGCAACCCCCGCGGGGCCGCGCGGACGGAAGCCATGCGAGTGTGCATTGACATTGGCCGGGACGAATGGTCCGCGCAGGCGGACATCACGCAGCCTTTGCCGCGATTTCATTCGCCGGGGCTGGGTGGCGGCGCTGGGACAGGGAGACGGGCGTGGGGAGATGCGTCCGCGACGGGCGGATGAATCCGCCGCGACAAAAGCGGAAAGCCCCGCAATCCCCGCGGGGCTGCGGGGTCCGGCGGCGGTGGCCCGGAGCGGGACGTTCGGATCGGGACAGGGCCGGGCGGGATAACGCACCGGCGTACTCACGCACTCGGTGCTGGAGCGGACCTCGAGCTGGCGAACGACGAGAAAGGACGGCGGGGCGATGAGCACGATGGAGGGACTTCCCGCCGCGCCGGCGCGCGCGGCGCTGCGGGTGAGCGAGCGTACGCGCGTCGGACTGGGCGTTACGGGCGCCGCGCTCGCGCTGGGCATCGCGGGCGACGCGCTGCTGCGATCCATCCCGTGGGGAATCAACCTGGCGCTGTGGACGGCCGCGCTGGTGGTCGCCATCGCCGCGCTGCAGCGCTGGGCGGCGGCGGACGCCGCGGGGGTAGGGTGGATGCCGCTGGCGCTGGGGGTGGCGGTGCTCGTGGCCTGGCGCGACTCGCCGACGCTCAAGGCGCTGGACCTGGTTGCGCTCACCATCATCCTGGGCCTGGCGATGCTCCGCGCGCGCGGCGGCGAGGTGCGGCTCGCGGGCCTGGCGCACCACGCCATCGGCGTCGCCACGAGCTCGGGGGATGCGGCGGTGGGCGCGGCCAAGCTGCTGTTCGGCGACGTGCGGTGGAGCGAGGTGCGGACGGAAGGTGCCGCGCGGCAGGGGCTCTCCATCGTCCGCGGACTGGCGCTGGCGGTGCCGCTGCTGCTCGTCTTCGGCAGCCTGCTCGCGGCGGCGGACGCGCGCTTTCAGAGCTTCCTCGGCGGCTTTCGCATCGACGTTCCGGCGCTGCTGGGGCACATCCTGTTCGCGCTGATGGTGGCGTGGATCGCGGGCGGCATTCTGCGCACCATGACGCTGGGCGGCGAGCAGCCGGGGCCGCGCGTCAATCGGCCGGACGCGCTGGCGCTGGGCATCGTGGAGGTGGGGATGGTGATCGGCCTGCTCGACCTCCTCTTCCTGGCCTTCGTCGCCGTCCAGCTCCCCTACTTCTTCGGCTCGCCGGAGACGGTGATGCAGCCGGGGACCTCCACGTTCTCGCAGTACGCGCGGCGCGGCTTCTTCGAGCTGGTGACGGTGGCGGGGCTGGTGCTGCCGCTTCTGCTGCTGGCGGACTGGCTCCTGCGGCGCGAGCGGCCGGGGCACGAGCGCATCTTCCGCATGCTGGCCGGCGCGCAGGTGGTGCTGCTCTTCGTCATCATGGGAAGCGCGCTGCACCGCATGCGGCTGTACCAGGTGGCGTACGGCCTCACGGAGCTGCGCCTGTACACCACGGCGTTCATGCTCTGGCTGGGGGTGGTGTTCGGCTGGTTCGGATGGACGGTGCTGCGCGGCCGCCGCGAGCGCTTTGCCTGGGGCGCCCTGACGACGGCGCTGGAGGCGCTTCTGCTGCTGCACGTCGTCAACCCGGACGGGATGATCGTCCGCTACAACGCCGCGCGCCCGGACGCCTCGCTGCGTTTCGACGCGCCGTACGCCGCCTCGTTGAGCGCCGATGCGGTGCCGCCCCTGCTGGCCGCGCTGCCGGGCGTGCGCCACGAGCTGCGCTGCGCGGCCGCCGACCGCCTGCTGGAGCGGTGGATCGGGAAGGACGCCGACTGGCGCAGCTGGAGCCTGGCGCGCGCCCGTGCCCAGCGCGCGGTGGAGCGCCGCCGCGGGGAGCTGGAGGCGATGGGGCCCTGCCCGGTCGTCGCCCAGCCGGTGCGCACGGCCACCGTCTACACCAGCGAGCGGCCTGCACCGCCTCTCCCCAGCGTCGCGCCGATGCAGGCCGCGCCGCCCGTGGACGCGGCTGCGCAGGCGACGGATTCCGCGACCGCGGCGCCGGCGGTGACCAGCTCCGCCACGACGGGTGAGCCGGGAAGGGCTCCGTGAGCACGCCCGTGCCGCAGGCGGAGGCGCCCGCCGCCGCCACCCTCGCGCTGGCGGGCGACCGCGGGCCGCGGCTGGTGCCGGCCGCGCGCGAAAAGCCGGTGAACGCGCACGTGCTCTTCTTCGTGCTCGGCTATTCCGGGCTGGTGCTGATCTGGGCGGGCGAGTGGCTCGCCGGTTTCCTGGGCGGCGAATATCGCGCGTTCCAGGCGATCGGCATGCTGTTGACGGGGCTGGGCGGGTTCGGCGTCGTCATCCACACCCTCTGGAAGCCGAACGAGCGCAAGGTGCGGCACCTGCTGCTGGCCCTGGCGGCGCTGGCGCTCACCGGGGCCTCGCTGCCGCTGGTGCAGCGGCTGGCACGGGAGATGTCCGCCGCCGCGGCGGTTGTCAGGCTGCAACCGCTCACCGGGGCGCTGGAGCACGACACGCGCATCCACCGCATCGGCTTCTCCCGGTTTCGCGTCACCATCAACGGCTACTACGGGCCGGAGACGGGGACGGGAAGCCTGGATGGAAAGCGAGATGCCTCCACGCTGCCGGAGGCGCTGGCGCGGTACGGCATCTCCCCTTCTGAGTGCCAGGTGTACCGGCGGATGATGGAGCGCGCCGGGGTCGGCACCGCCTCGCGGACCCGGGCCACCCTGGCCTTCGATGCGCGGGGCCCGCACGACGCGATGCTGGTCTACGTGCTCCCCGGCCACGCGCCGCCGCCGCCGGGGTACGCCCTGACGGAGGACGACATCCGGTGGTACACGGAGCCGCTGGGCGGATCGTGGTACATGGCCCGCCGGGGCGAGCGCAACGGATCCCGCGAGGGGCGGCGAAACTGATATCGACAGATCACGATGGATGACGTCATCCCGAGGTCCCGCCGCGCGAATCCTTCCCTCTGCTGGCCAGGGCGGCGGCCGAGGGACCTTGCCGGCCGAATCGAGGAGACGACTCCGTGCACGGGAGCCGTCCCCCCGGCACGGACGGAAGGTCCCTTGGTCGCGCCCGAGCTTTGTGCACGATGGAATTCCGTGCGGGCGCTTCCTGAATAGATGGGGACCGGGCGAGGTCCATCGAGCGGAGCATCGCACCTGCCCGGGCGAGTAGATTTCTCAGTCGGCGCCACAGGTCCGTGCACCGGCAGCAATCACGCGGGCCCCTCCTTCCGAAAATGACAGCAGCGGCGCGAGCGACTTTCATCCACAGGGTGCGCCCAACGCCGAATGACTCAGGATGACGTCATTGGGGTCCGGAGGGTCGGCACGGAGAACGGCGGTTG
>DATABT010000095.1:0-1753 GCA_036259455.1 Longimicrobium sp.
GCCGGCCGCCGTGGCCACCACGGGGTTGGCGCGCAGCGAGAGCAGGTTCTCCGCGGCCGCGGTGGCGCTGGTGGTGGTCGGGGGGCTGCTGGTGTGGAAGTACTCGCAGGCGCAGCGCCGCGCGGCCGCCGCCCTCCGCCGGGCCGCCCGTCTCGCCGCGCGCGCCGGCGGAAATGGGCCCGCCGCCGCCGAAGTAGTGCACCACGTGGTGGTGGCGGCGCCGGCGGCGCAGCAGGTCGGGGAGCGCGGTGACGGACACCGCCTTCACCACGATGCGGCGCGCGCGCACGGCGTCCGCCAGCAGGTCGCGGAAGCGGTGCGCCTGCCTGCGCGCCGCGTCGCGATCCCCCTCGACGGCCAGCAGCAGGCGCAGCGGACCGCCCAGCCGCGGGGCCCGCGCCGGCGGGGCCCCGGAGGCGCGCGTCCAGCGCAGGATGGGGCGGCGGGGCGACATTCCCAGGAAGTACCCGCCCCGCTCCGCCCCGGCCGCGGCGTACGGCTCACCGGCGGGCGGGCCGGTGTCCAGCAGGGGCTCGTCCGGCACGCGCAGCAGCTCCCAGGGGAGCAGCGCCAGCTCCGGCGCCTGGACGTCCAGCCGCAGGCGGAGCAGGGTGTCGGCGCGCATGATCTTCTGCCCTCGCTCCCACACCTGCCGCACCTCGCGTGGAAAGAGGGCCTGGTACAGCCGCGCGCCCAGGTCGGCCGCGTCCGCGGGGTCCGCCGCGCCGGACTTGACCCGCGCGGCGCGCAGCAGGAGGTCGGGAAGGTTCAGCTCCATCGGCACCGGCTCGCCGCCCGGCGCCCCCGCCCCCAGGGCAAGGACCGTGAAGCCGCCCCGGAGCAGCCCCCCCTCCAGCCGCAGCTCCACGTCCCAGAAGTGCGGGCGCCCGGGGATGCCCAGCTCCGCGCGCACGGCCCCCGCGCCGCCGTCCGGAACGCGCGCGGGGGCCGGGGATGGCTGCGGAGGGGGGACGATGGCTGGCGGAGGGGCGGACGGGGCGTCCGTCACCATCTGCTTCATCCAGAGCTGGTGGGCCACCCGGCTCACCCCCTGGGCGATGTTGACGTACGCGGAGTCCTGGTCCTCCCACTGGCTCACCGCCAGGGGACCGCTGGGAAGGAACTGCAGCCTGGCGAGGGGCTGGTGGTCGGAGAGAAAGACGGGGCGAACGCGGATGGGGATGAGCCGCGCCGTGCCCTCGTCGCTGCGCTCCATGGCGCGGCGCATCTCCTCGTGGACCACGAAGTCGGAGTTGATGGAGTCGGCGCTCACCAGCAGCAGCACGATGTCGGCCGCCTGCAGCTGCTGCAGGATCTCCGGCCTCCACGCCTTGCCGGGCTCGATCTCCCAGTCCGTCCACAGGCGGATGAGCCCGCCGTCCTTGAGGTCGCGCAGGTGGAGGGCAAGGTCCGCGGCGTACTGCCGGTCCTTGTGCGCGTAGGAAACGAAGACCTGCAGGGGGCGGAGGGGCGCGGAAGCAGTCGCCATGAATCACCTGCCGGAGCACCATCAAACGGAAACGGCGCGGCCCCGAAGGACCGCTTTGCCCGCACGAGGCGTAGATGAAGAGGAGAACGCCGCCCGGCCGGGGCAGCCGGAGCGCCCTCGCACCCATTGTAGGCGAGCGCGGCCCCAACTCCAAGCATCCCGTCACCCGCCGGGCGCGCACGAAACAGTCTGCTGACTCTGTCGGCCCGGCGTGAGGCGTTTCTCGTCCCGGGGGAAAACGAAAGACGGCGGCGCGGAGGATGA
>DATABT010000096.1:0-2710 GCA_036259455.1 Longimicrobium sp.
AGAAACAGGTGGCGGGCGCCGCCGCGACGGTGTGACGCCGGGGCGGGAGCCCGTTCCGCCGCGCGCGCCCCTGGCTGCCCGCGCTCGCTGGACGCGCGGGGCGGGCCCGGCCGCCGTTCCGCGTCACGCCCGCACGCGCGCGGGGTGCCAGTGTTTGTCGACGGATGTGGCCCCATGTGCGCTCGCTTCTTGCACCCGCGGCACCCGGGGAGGGTTCACGGAGACATGCATCTCGGCATGCGAGGCGATGATGGCGGCGCGGCGCAGCAGAGAAGAGGTCGAACAAAGGATGATCGACCACGAGGTGCGGCTGACCCGGGCCCGCGAAGCCGGGCAGATGTACGTTGCGCGCCTCCGGGCGAGGCAGGAGCGCGAGAGCAACGAGGCGGAGCGGCAGTGGTACCGCCGTGAGCTCATCTCCATGCTCCGGTCCGCGCGTACGGAGGCGGACCTGCACGGGCTGGGGCTCTCCGACCGGGTGGTGCGCGAGGCGCGGCTGGGGGGCTCGCTGCTGGAGGCGTGGGCGCGGTTTTGTCCTCCGCCTCCCCCGCACGAGTGACGGGCGGAGCGGGCCGTGGGAACCGGTCCGTGCGCCCGCCGTGATCCCGCCCGGCGGTGGAACGCGGGTGATCGGCGTCGTGCTGACCGGCAACCTCGACGACGGTACGGCGGGGATGATGGCGGTGCAGTCCACGGGCGGCCGGGTGGTGGTGCAGGACCCCGACGAGGCCCTGTTCGCCGGGACGCCCAGCAGCGTGCTGCGCCACGTTCAGGCGGACCACGTGGTGCCTCTCGGTGAGATCCCCGCCCTGCTGGTGCGCCGCGTGGGCGAGCTGGTGGAGCAGAAAGGAGCGGGTCGCGTGGCACGGCAGCAGAACGAGGAAGTGCCCATCAGCGAGATGGATCGCGACGCCATCGAGGCCGACCTCTCCGGCGCGCCGTCGGGATACGTGTGCCCGGAGTGCAGCGGCGCGCTGTGGGAGACGGACGATGGCGGCCTGCTTTCGCCGCCGCGTGGGGCACGCCTACGGCTTCGAGACGCTGCTGGCGGAACAGGGCTCCGCCATGGACGCCGCGCTCTGGGCCGCCTACCGCGCGCTGGAGGAGCGCGCCGCCCTCACCGGCCGCATGAGCGCCCGCATGCAGGAGCGCGGGCAGACGTCGGCTGGCCCGGCGCTACCACGAGCAGATGGAAGAGACGCTGCAGCGGGCCGAACTCATCCGCCGGTGAAGGGATGAACGGTCGTCGCGTCAGCCGGGGGCATCCTCGACGACGGGGCTGCCGTCGCCGGCCACGGACCTGCCGGCTTCGCTGACGTTGATCTCGTCCAGAACGCAGGGCAGTTCCAGCCCCTCCAGCATGCGGGCGAACTCGCCGCGGATGATGCCGTAGCAGCCGCACGCCGCCGCCTCCAGCCCGGCGCGGTCCAGGACGGCGATGCGGCCGCGCGTGTACTCGATCAGCCGCCGGTTCTGCAGCCCCCCCGCCGCCTCGCTCACCGTCGCGCGCCGCACCCCCAGCATCTGGGAAAGGAAGTGCTGTGTGAGCTCGAAGCGGTCGCCGCCCACGCGGTCGTGCGTCATCAGCAGCCAGCGGGCGCAGCGCTGCTCCACCGGGTGCTTGCGGTTGCACGCGGACGACTGGGACACCAGCGTGAACAGCGCCTGCGTGTAGCGCCCCAGCAGTTGCGACAGCGCGTTCCCGCGGCGCACCTCCTCGCGCAGCGCCTCCGCCGGCATCCGCCACGCGTCGCCGGGAATCTGCACGAACGCCTGTCCCGCCATCTGCATGGCCCCCAGGTACACGGGCACCCCCGCCATCCCCTCGTTCCCCACCGTAGCCGTCTCGACCGCGGACCCGTCTTCCATCAGCCCCAGCAGGCTGATCACCGCGTCCTCGGGAAACCATACGTGCTCGATGGCGCGGTTGGGCTCGAACACCACCTGCCGCAGCGTAAGGGGCACGCGCTCCAGCACGGGGTTCAGCCGCTCTCGCTCGTTCCGCGGCAGCGCGGCCAGAATGCGGTTGCGGACCTCGTCGGGTGCTGCGGCATACGGCGACACGGTGGGGCTCCGGTAAACATTTGTAGTAACGGATGCGTGGTGAACGGTCCGTTCGAATCACTACACGTTCCGTTCCACCCGACAACAGCGTGCCGGCGCGGGAGAGACAGGTACTCCGGTCGAGAGACCCGGGTCGATGGGCCCCCTTCGCCAGTGTGGACGGAGGATGGCATCCCCCTCCGGCTCACCTTTTCACCCACGTCGATGCGGATCTGTGCGCGCGCTGGCGCAGTTCGCACGATGGACGCACGTGCCCCTTGCAGGCGGCGGACGGGTGATTATGGTAGCGTTCCGGGTGCTCACTTTCATTGCGGAACGGGACCGTCTTCATGGACGATACGGAGCTGAACGCCATCCGGGCCATGCTGCGGGAGTGCGTGGCCAGCCAGGGGCTGGGGCGTGTGGCGGACCAGGTGGGGATGAGCTCCAGCGGCCTGCGGCAGTTCCTGGGCGGCTCCAACTCCGTGGAGTCCACCCGCAGCAAGGTGCAGGCGTGGTCGCGCCGCCACCTGCGCGGCGATGGCCGCACCCGGCAGGAGGTGCTGCTGGACGACCTGCTGGAGACCGTCCCCGCCGCCGCGCGCCCGGCCCTGCGCCGCGAGTTCGCCCGGCTCCTCTCCACCGCCGCCACGCGCCCCGACGCCGT
>DATABT010000097.1:0-2890 GCA_036259455.1 Longimicrobium sp.
CACGCACTACGTGGAGGGGATGATCGACGTCATTCGCCGGCTGGAGGAGCGGGGCCTCGCCTACGAAGCGGAGGGCTCCGTCTACTACGACATCTCGGAGTTCGCGGACTACGGCAAGCTGTCGAAGGTGGACGTGAGCGCCGGCCGCCGCGGCGAGCGCGTGGCCGCGGACGAGTACGACAGGGACGACGTGCGCGACTTCGTGCTCTGGAAGGCGGTCAAGCCGGAGGACGAGGAGGTGGGCGCCGCCTGGGATACGCCGTGGGGGCGCGGGCGCCCGGGGTGGCACATCGAGTGCTCGGCCATGAGCATGCAGGAGCTGGGGGAGACGTTCGACATCCACGCGGGCGGGGTGGACCTCATCTTTCCCCACCACGAGGACGAGATCGCCCAGTCGGAAGGCGCCACGGGCAAGCCGTTCGTGCGGTACTGGCTGCACGGCGAGTTCCTGCTGCTGGACGGGGGGAAGATGGCCAAGAGCACGGGCAACATCTTCAACCTGCAGGATCTGATGGACCGGGGAGTGAAGCCGTCGTCCGTGCGCTACCTGTTCCTGACGGCGCACTACCGCAGCAAGCTCAACTTCACCTTCGAAGGGCTGGAGGCCGCGGCCGAGGCGGTGCGCCGCATTCGCGACGCGCGCGACCGCCTGCGCGAGCACCCGGCGGCGCGCGACCCGGACCCGATGGACACGCCCGTGCTGCACACGGTGGCGGACGAGGCGCTGGCGTCGTTCACGGCGGCCATGGACCAGGACCTGAACAGCAGCGTGGCGCTCGCCTCGCTCCATGAACTGGTGAACCGCGTGAACGCGCGGCTGCACGAGCTGGGGACCACGCCCATCAGCGAGGCGGAGCGCGACGCGGCGCTGCGCGCGTTCGAGCGGTTCGACAGCGTGTTCGGCTTCGTGGCGCTGGCGGACCGCGAGAACGTGGTGGACGACGATCTCTCGGCGTGGGTCGAGGAGCGGCTGGCGGCGCGGCAGGCGGCGCGCAAGGAGCGCGACTTCGCCGTGGCGGACGCCATCCGCGACGAGATCTCGGCGCGCGGCGTAGTCATCGAGGACACGCCGCAGGGGGCGAGGTGGAAGCTGGGAGTGTAGGGACGGCAGGGAACAGGAAATGATAGGGAATAGGGAATAGGGAATAGGGAATAGCCGCAACGGCGGCGGGGCCCCTCCCCCGGACCTTGGTTCAGGCTGCGTCCGTGGCCGCCCCCTTTCGCGGCCTCTCCTCCGTAATCTGCACGGGGGAGAGGCGACGCGCTTCGACAGGCTCCGCTGTCTCTCCACCTTCCTTAAATCCATCCATCCTCATCCCGCGATGACCGACGCGCTTCCGGCTGAGGCCCGGCTGTGGGAAGAGGCCCGGGAGTGCGGCGCCTGCGGATCGTTCGAATGGCGTGCGGTGGGGGAGGTGTGTGGAAAGCGCTACGTGCGATGCACGGCGTGCGGCGTGGTGCGGCTGTACGACCGCGTTGCGGCGGATCAGCTGCACCGGCTGTATTCCGGCTACTATCCAGTCGCGGATCCCCCGCCCGCCGAGTTGCGGCGGCAGCTGGAAAACCCGACGTTCGCGCATCGGCACCGGCGGCTGGAGGCGACGGTGCCGGCGGCGCGGCGGCGCATCTTCGAGGTTGGGTGCGGGGACGGCAACTTTCTGGCGTACCTGCGCGGGCACGGCTGGCGGGTCCACGGCTCGGAGTACGCTCCGGAAACGGCGGCGCTGGTGCGGCGGCGGCACGGGATCGAGCCGTTCGTGGGAGACGTGGCGCACGCAATGCCGCCCGGCGCGCCGTTCGAGGTCGTAGCCGCCTATCACGTGCTGGAGCACGTCTACCAGCCCGCGGAGTGGCTGGCGGCGGTGCGGCGGATGCTGGCGCCGGACGGTTTCGTCCACCTGCAGGTGCCCAACCAGGGCTCGCTCACGCGACGGCTGACGGGGCCGGCGTGGGCGTCCGTGATGTTTCCGCAGCACGTCTACTTCTACACCCCGCGCACCCTCGCCGCGCTGCTGCGCCGGACGGGCTTCGCGCCGCTCTCGACGACCACGTGGGATCCGTGGCACGGGCCGGGGACGGTCACCGGCTCGTTGGTGAATCAGGCGCGGCGGATGACGGGCCGGGGGCTGCCGTGGTCGGACCGGCTGCCTGGCGGCGGGGCGGATGCGGGTCCGCCGCCTCATGCCTCGCCCCCCGCGCGTCCACCGTCGCTCGCGCGGCGGATGCTGGACACGGTGTCGGCGCCGCTGGCGCGCGTGGAGGCGCTGGCGGGGGCGGGCGCGGTGGTGGACGTGCTCGCGCGCGTAGCGTGAACCCGGATGGTAGAGCGTCAGCCTTCGAGGCTGAATGTCGCGGGTTCGAGTCCCGTCTCCCTATCCTTCTAAGTTTAAGTCAAAGCTCCGCAGCGGTTTACGTTGCGGAGCCTCGTCCACCTTGACGCCGTTGGAACAGCGCGGTGCCAGAATCAAATCAATATCAAGCACGCACCCGTGTCGGAAGTGAATTTTTGCAGATCTTCTCTTTTGAACCGGTCGCGGCGACCTCTTTTTGGTGCAGCGGAGATTTGATGGGAGCTCGGGCGCGAGCACCGGACTCGCAACCAGGTGGTGCGAAGGCGCCGTCCGCCGCCCTGCGCGGGATTATTCCGCCTGGCAGGTACCGAAGCCGAGCCGCCCCTCGGCCAGGTTCGGCTCGGGCAGGCTTTGCGGGTGGTGAGAATTAGATTCATCGCGGATTTCGTTGCACGCATGAAGTCTGCGCCGTGAGCTGTCATTTCGAAGGAGGCGCCCACGAGGACTTGCCTCATGCAGGATCTTGTTGCGCCGACTGAGAAATCTACTCACCCACGCTCATGGCTGGCCGCACGTCCCGGGACCCGCCTCCGATGCGC